>NZ_JBLUPY010000012.1:0-124723 GCF_048068215.1 Pseudomonas sp. NY15372 | reverse complement strand
AAGCCTTCCGATACTACCTGAAGCGTTCAACTCATTGAATCCCAAGGAGTTTTGCGTTTCGACTGCGTCGGAAGTGGGGCGCATTATAAGGGGATTCAGAAGGGCGTCAACAGTTATTTCAAAAAAGTTTCAAACTGCCCTCCCCCGCCCCATCAAGCGAGGAACACGACGCCATACCGGCGGTAATCGCACGGCCAACAACAGCCCTCCAATAGAGGCATACACCACCCACTCCTTGAGGTCTGAACGCACGATCCAGAGGAAATGCAGCAACCCCAGCCCCAGGATGACGTATACCAACCTGTGCAATTTCTTCCACCGAGCGCCCAGGCGCCGCTGGCTGTATCGATTGGAAGTCGCTGCCAGCGCGAGCAACCCCAGGAAGCCCAGGAACCCAACGATAATATAGGGCCGCTTGCGCAACTCCACCCCTAGCTGCCCCCAGTCCAACCCCAGGACGAACACCATATACGCTGTCATGTGCAGCACGATATAGGCAAAGCACCACAACCCCAGCTGCCGTCTTGCGACTATCCACCCCGACCAGCCCGTCAGGCGTTGCAATGGTGACATGCCCAGGGTAACCAACAGAAAGGTCAGTGCCCCAAGCCCCAGGCGATCCACGAGGATCTTGCCCGGGTCCGGGCCAAGCAGGCCCATCGCTGCTTCATATAGCCACCAGGCGGGGAGAATGCTCCCCACCAGGAAGATGGCCAGGCGAAACCAGGGGTAGCGCATCAATAGTTCTTCCGCAGGTCGAGCCCGGTATAGAGCGACGCCACTTCATCGGCGTAGCCATTGAACATCAAGGTATCGCGTACATTGGGGCTGAACAGACCGCTCGGCAGGCGCCGCTCCCTGGCCTGAGTCCAACGCGGGTGATCCACCGTCGGGTTGACGTTGGCATAGAACCCGTACTCCTCGGGCGCCAGGCTTTCCCAGGTGGTACGCGGCTGCTCCGCCACCAGGCTCATGCGCACGATCGACTTGATGCTCTTGAACCCGTACTTCCAGGGCACCACCAGACGCAGCGGTGCGCCATTCTGGTTGGCCAGTTCACGGCCATACATCCCCACAGCCAGGATCGCCAGCGGGTTCATCGCCTCATCCAGGCGCAGGCCCTCCACGTAGGGCCAGTCGATCAAGGCGAAGCCCGAACGCTGGCCCGGCATGGACTTAGGGTCCTGCAGGGTCTCGAAGCGCACATAGCGCGCCTTCGAGGTTGGCTGCACCTGCTTGAGCACTTCGGCCAAGGGGAAGCCCAGCCAGGGAATGACCATCGACCAGGCCTCGACGCAACGCAAGCGGTAGATGCGTTCCTCGAGCTGGTAAGGTTTGACGAAGTCTTCGAGCGCATAGCGCCCCGGCTTGGCCACCTCGCCATCGACCACTAGGCTCCATGGCTCGGTCTTCAGGCTGCCAGCATTGGCGGCCGGGTCGCCCTTATCCGGCCCGAACTCATAGAAGTTGTTGTAGTGCGTGGCGTCCTTGAACGGCGTGATCGCCTCGTCCTTGACCGTGACCGCCTGCCAGCGCGCTCCAGCGAGCTTTTCATCGAACCAGCGGGGCGGCGCGCCAGGCGTGACATCGGCATAGCGCGACGGCTCGGCCGCCACACCGACTGCCGGCAGCGCACCGAGCGCCAAGCCAGCAAGGGAGCCGCCCAGCAAGGTACGACGGGAAAGATAGATAGCTTCTGGCGTGATCTCCGACGCTTTGCAGTCGGACGACCTGAGAGACTTGATAAGCATGACGGCTCCATAGCACAGGCAACGGATGTACCTGTAAGACTATGGAGCCGGAGGGTTATTCCAGCATTAACTCATTGTGGCGTCTTGCGACGACGACCACGCAGCAGGTATTGCACCGGGCCCGAGACGGCATAACCGAGGAAGATCAGCAGCAGGATACGGGGTGGGTCACTGAACACCACGGCGAACACCAGCACCACCGCCAGGATCGCAACGAACGGCACGCGCCCCTTGAGGTCGAGTTCCTTGAAGCTGTTGTACTTGATGTTGCTGACCATCAGCATGCCCGCGGCCGCAACCAGCAAGGCAACCAGGAACGACAGCTTGGAGCCCTGGATGCCATAGTCGCTGAAGGCCCATACGGTACCGGCGACCACACCCGCGGCGGCCGGGCTGGCCAGGCCGATGAAGTAACGTTTGTCGGCGGTGCCGACCTGGGTGTTGAAACGCGCCAGACGCAATGCCGCACCGGCCACATAGATGAACGCCACCATCCAGCCGACCTTGCCCATATCGCCCAGCGCCCAGACGAAGGCCAGCAGCGCCGGCGCGACGCCAAAGGCGGCCATGTCCGACAGCGAGTCATATTCGGCACCGAATGCGCTCTGGGTGTTGGTCATGCGCGCTACGCGACCGTCCAGGCTATCGAGGACCATGGCCACGAAGATGGCGATCGCGGCGAAGGCGAAATACTTGCTCGCTTCGCGAGGGTCACCCGCACTGAGGTAGCCATGTGCGCTGATGGAGCTGACGATCGAGTAGAAACCGGCAAACAGGTTGGCGGTCGTGAACAGGTTGGGCAGCAGGTAGATGCCGCGATGGCGGACCTTGCGGCCTTCGGCGTCGTGCCCTTCTTCAATATGCTCATCGACAGGTAGCAGGCTTTCGGCGTCGGAGGGCTTGTTCGGCTCTTCGGGACGTTCGCTCATGAAAAATACCTTGCAACGGAAGTGGAAAAAAATTCGACACGGGCCTGCTAAACAGGTTCTAACGGCAAGCCACTGGTCGCTTTATACCAGAAGCCGGCCGCCTAAATGAAAAAACGCGGCCGAAGCCGCGTTTTTTCATGTATCGAAGCAGACCTTAGTTCTTGGTCTTGTCGACGATCTTGTTGGCAGCGATCCACGGCATCATGGAGCGCAGCTGCTCGCCGATGACTTCGATGCCATGGGCGGCGTTGTTGCGACGCTTGGCAGTCATGGACGGATAGTTGGTGGCGCCTTCGGAGATGAACATCTTCGCGTACTCGCCGTCCTGGATGCGCTTCAGAGCGTTGCGCATGGCCTTGCGGGATTCTTCGTTGATGACTTCCGGGCCGGTGACGTACTCACCGTATTCGGCGTTGTTGGAGATCGAGTAGTTCATGTTGGCGATACCGCCTTCGTACATGAGGTCGACGATCAGCTTCAGCTCGTGCAGGCACTCGAAGTAGGCCATTTCCGGCGCGTAGCCAGCTTCGACCAGGGTTTCGAAACCGGCTTTGACCAGCTCGACGGTACCACCGCACAGAACGGCCTGCTCGCCGAACAGGTCGGTTTCGGTCTCGTCCTTGAAGGTGGTTTCGATGATGCCGGTACGGCCACCGCCGACGCCCGAGGCGTACGACAGAGCGACGTTCTTGGCGTTACCGGAAGCGTCCTGGTAGACAGCGATCAGGTCAGGGATGCCGCCGCCCTTGACGAACTCGGAGCGAACGGTGTGGCCCGGAGCCTTCGGCGCGATCATGATCACGTCGAGGTCGGCACGCGGAACGACCTGGTTGTAGTGGATCGAGAAGCCGTGGGAGAAGGCCAGGGTGGCGCCCTTCTTGATGTTCGGCTCGATCTCGTTCTTGTACAGAGCGCCCTGGAACTCGTCCGGGGTCAGGATCATGACCAGGTCGGCAGCCGCGACAGCAGTGGCCACGTCGGCCACTTTCAGGCCGTGGGCTTCTGCCTTGGCAACGGTGGCCGAACCTTTACGCAGACCGACGGTGACGTCCACACCGGAGTCCTTCAGGTTGCACGCCTGGGCGTGGCCCTGGGAGCCGTAACCGATGATGGCGACTTTCTTGCCCTGGATGATGGAAAGGTCGCAGTCTTTGTCGTAATAAACTTTCATGAAATACCCCTGTTATATCTCGGCTCCACGAGCCATCACTGATTCTTTGTATGCGTATTCAGATACTGAGCACTTTGTCGCCACGGGCAATGCCGGTAACGCCGCTGCGCACGGTTTCCAGGATCGACGCGGTGCCGATGGCCTGGATGAAGCTGTCCAGCTTGTCGCTGGTGCCGCTCAGCTGCACGGTGTACACGCTGGCGGTGACGTCGACGATCTGGCCACGGAAGATATCCGTGGTGCGCTTGATCTCGGCGCGCTGGGCGCCGGTGGCCTTGACCTTGACCAACATCAGCTCGCGCTCGATGTGAGCACTTTCCGACAGATCGACGAGCTTGACCACTTCGACCAGCTTGTTCAGGTTCTTGGTGATCTGTTCGATCACTTCGTCATGACCAACGGTCGTCAGGGTCAGGCGCGACAGAGTCGGATCCTCGGTCGGCGCCACGGTCAGGCTTTCGATGTTGTAGTTACGCTGGGAGAACAGGCCGACCACGCGAGACAAGGCACCGGGTTCGTTTTCCAACAGCAGGGAAATGATGTGCCGCATATCAGGTACGCTCCGTCTTGCTCAGCCACATGTCACGCATCGAGCCGTCCTTGATCTGCATCGGGTAGACGTGCTCGGTCCTGTCGACCGCGATGTCGATGAACACCAGGCGGTCCTTCATCGCGAAGGCCTCTTCCAACTTCGGCTTGAGATCCTTCAGGCTGGTGATGCGGATACCCACGTGGCCATAGGCCTCGACCAGCTTGACGAAGTCAGGCAGCGACTCCACGTAGGAGTGCGAGTGACGGCCGCTGTAGGCCATGTCCTGCCATTGGCGAACCATGCCCAACACACCGTTGTTCAGGTTGACGATCTTCACCGGCAGGTCGTACTGCATGCAGGTGGACAGCTCCTGAATGTTCATCTGGATACTGCCTTCGCCAGTCACGCAGGCCACGTCCTGGTCGGGGAAGTTGAGCTTGATGCCCATCGCCGCCGGGAAACCGAAGCCCATGGTGCCAAGGCCGCCGGAGTTGATCCAACGGTTCGGCTTGTTGAAGCGGTAGTACTGCGCCGCGAACATCTGGTGCTGGCCCACGTCGGAAGTGATAAAGGCATCGCCCTTGGTCACTTCGCAGAGGGTCTCGATCACGGTCTGCGGCTTGATCACGCTGCCGTCGCCCTTGTCGTAAGGGAACAGGTCGCGATCGCCGCGCCATTCTTCGATCTGCTTCCACCAGGCATCGAGCGCCGCCTTGTCGGGCTGCTCGCCGATTTCCTTGAGGATGGCCAGCATCTCGTTGAGGACGCTTTCCACAGGACCTACGATCGGCACGTCAGCCTTGATCATCTTGGAGATCGACGCCGGATCGATGTCGATGTGGATGATCTTGGCATTCGGGCAGAACTTGGCAGGGCCATTGACCACACGGTCATCGAAACGCGCGCCGACCGCGAAGATCACGTCGGCATTGTGCATGGCCATGTTGGCGGTGTAGCTGCCGTGCATGCCGAGCATGCCCAGGAACTGACGGTCGGTGCCCGGGAAGCCACCCAGCCCCATCAAGGTATTGGTGACCGGCAGGTTCAGCGACTTGGCGATCTCGGTGAGGGCTTCGGAGCCGCCGCCGAGGATGACGCCGCCACCGGCGTAGACCACTGGACGCTTGGCAGCCAGCAGCATTTCGGCCGCCTTGCGGATCTGGCCGGAGTGGCCGCGAACCGCCGGGCTGTAGGAACGCAGCTTAACCTTCTTCGGATAGACGTATTCGAACTTCTCGGCCGGGTTGGTCATATCTTTTGGAATGTCGACCACGACCGGGCCTGGACGGCCGGACTGTGCCAGATAGAAGGCTTTTTTCAGGACTTCAGGGATTTCCGTGGCGTGTTTGACCATGAAGCTGTGCTTCACGATCGGCCGGGAAATACCGATCATGTCGGTTTCCTGGAAGGCATCGGTCCCTACCATGGTGCTGGGCACTTGGCCGGAGAGGATGACCATCGGGATCGAGTCCATGTAGGCGGTGGCAATGCCGGTGATGGCATTGGTCGCGCCTGGGCCGGAAGTGACCAGTACCACGCCGGCCTTGCCGGTGGCACGGGCGTAGCCGTCCGCCATATGGGTGGCAGCCTGCTCATGACGAACCAGGATGTGGTTGATCTCCGGTTCCTTGAACAGGGCGTCATAAACATGAAGGAGAGCACCACCAGGGTACCCGTAGATGTGCTTAACGCCTTCGTCACGCAAGAAGCGGACGACCATCTCAGCGCCAGATAAAAGCTCCACGTTGTTCACCTCTAAAACGCCAGAATACCGCCCTCATTGGGCGGGTCTTAATAGGTTTACTGCCAAGCAGAGCATGAGCGAACGTCAGCACTGACTGAGCAAGTATTGGGAGCGCCCCAGAGTGTTGCGGGGGGTTCCCACCCAGCGCGAGGTAACGCGTTGCGGGGTGTAACAAGTCGGCGCGGGTGTGCGCCTCATGATCTGCTTAGCGGGTCTGCTTCTGGCAGTCCCTCTACAGCGGAAACTGGATTCTTCTGATTCGGCACGCGTAAGTCAAGAAAAATTATTGCCAATTTTTCTCCAGGATGAAGCACTGCCACCACTAAAAACGACGTCAGCAGCAGAAAAATAAAGAAATCCATAAAAAAGGGCCACAATCTGCGGCCCTTGAAGGAAAAAGAGAAGAAATCAGGCGGAAGGGCTGATCAATTGATCGAACGCTGCCAGCAGGCGCCGTAGCTCGCGGCTCTGTTCCGGACGATCGACGAACACGGTTTCGGCCATGACCAGGATGCCGGACGCATTGGGCAGCGGATGCCCATGCTCGATGATGAGCTTCATGCGCGGGAGAAAGATCCATTGCAGCCATTGTTCGAAGGCCATGGTATCGACCGCGAACGGCACCACGCTGGCAAGCGCATCGGCCGTCGGCGCTTCGGCGCTCCACCAGCCCTGCACCTGCAGCTCGCGCTCGATCAGCAGCAGGTGGTCGGCGATGTCCAGGATGCGCTGTTCCATCACGAAGTCGTCCGCGCCTTCTGCCGCGCCAACGCAGCACCAGCGCTGTCACCCTGCTTCTCGCGGGCCTGGGCGATGGTGTTCCACAGCTCGGCCTGCAGGTCGGGGCGACCGTTGGCGTAGGTCAGGGCGCGACGGGCCAGTTGTTCGGCCTGGGCCGCATCGCCCTGGGCCAGGCGCACCTGGGCCAGGCGGAACAGCACCTGCGGCTCGCGCGGGGCGATGCGCTGGGCACGTTCCAGGCTCGATGCGGCGCCGTTGAAGTCACCGCCGCCCTGCTGTTGCTGAGCGGTGGTCAGCAATGCCAGCACCGGGCCGTCCAGTTGCTCGTCGGCCGACAGGCCGCCGCTGCCTGCATTGCTGCGCGGGATGCCGGTCGGGGCGCTGGAAGTGGCGCTCGGCGCGCTGTTCATCGAGGCGATGTCGAACGGCTCGTCAGCCACCGGGTTGGGATTGGTGGTAATTGGGCCGGTGCTGATCGGCCCAGGCGTGATAGGCCCAGTGCTGATCGGCGCCGCGCTGCTGCCGGCCGGGAAGGACTGGATCGGCGCAGCGCCGGCCCCTTGCGGAGTCATCACGGTCACGCCGGAGTCTTCGGGCAGGGCCTGGGCCTGGCGGGTGCCGCCACTGGTCGGCAGACCACCGCTGCGGTTGGCCGCGACCCGCTCGCTATTGGAGACCCGGGTGCTGGAGTCCACCACCGGGATATTGCCGCGCGGCACGCTGGCACAGCCATGGAGCACGGCCATCGCCGTCAAGGCAGGAAACAACCACTTGTTCACGTCACACCCTCTTCGAAGCTAGCGCTCAATTCATCCATCCCTTGACCCAGTCCATGACGGACTCGACCGGATCCTGGGGGCCACAGATGGCACCGGGAGCCGGTTCACTCCCTCGAATATACGGCATCTGCACCGCCCCCGGACAGCTGCCGTCCGACCCCTGGCCGCTGTACGGGTCGATCCAGGCCTGCACCACGTTGTCCGGTTGCGGCATGTCCAGCGGCAACGGGTCGGCCTTGCGCATGAAGCTGGTCCAGACCTGCAGGGCGCCGGTGGCACCGGTGAAGGGGGTCTTGCCGTTGTCGTCACGCCCCAGCCAGACCACCGCCAGCAGGTCCTGGCTGAAACCGGAGAACCAGCTGTCGCGCGAGTCGTTGCTGGTACCGGTCTTGCCGGCCAGGGTCAGCGAGCGTGGGAGCACGTTGTAGACGGAGCGGCCCGTGCCTTCGCGCATCACCCGCTGCATGGCGTTCTGCACCAGGTAGATGGCACCTGGGTCGAAGGACTGCTGAATCTGGAACGGGTAGCGCTTGAGCGGCTCGCCTTCGGCGGTGAGCACGCTGCGGATACCGCGCATCGGCGTGTTGAAGCCACCGTTGGCGATGGTCTGGTACATGGTCGCGACTTGCATCGGCGACATACCGCCGGCACCCAGCAGCATCGACGGGAATGCCGGCCAGTCGACGTTCACGCCGAGCCTGCCGATGGTCTTGATCACGTTGGGCACGCCCACTTCCAGGCCGATCTTGGCGGTGGACAGGTTGTAGGAGTTGGCCAGCCCCTGATACAGGTAGATGGTGCCGTGGGGACGGCGGTCGTAGTTCTGCGGGCGCCAGACCTGGCCGTCGGCACCTTTGACCGAGAACGGCTCATCCTGCACCCAGCTGGTCAGGGTGTACTTGGTCGGCTTTTCCAGGGCGGTCAGGTACACCGCCGGCTTGACCAGCGAGCCGATCGGCCGCACCGCATCGATCGCACGGTTGAAGCCGGCGAAACCGGCCTGGCGGCTGCCGATCAGGGCCTGCACTTCGCCGGTTTCAGGGTTGGTCACCACCATTGCCGACTCCACCTCGTCGGCACCCTTGCGCCCGGCCAGGCGCTTGAAGGTCTCGCTCATGGCCGTCTCGGCCTTCATCTGCAGGATCGGGTCGAAGCTGGTGAAGATGCGCAGGCCTTCTTCGGTCAGGTCTTCGTCGCGGTAGTCCTGGCGCAGTTGGCGCTTGACCAGGTCGAGGAAGGCCGGGAAGGAGCTGTCGGCGAGGCTGCCGCGCTTGGTCACGCCCAGCGGCATTTTCTTCGCCGCCGCGACCGCTTCCGGGGTCGCCACGCCCTGCTCGGCCAGCAGGTCGAGCACCAGGTTACGACGGGCCAGGGCGCGCTCTGGATGACGACGCGGGTTGTAGTACGACGGCCCCTTGACCATGCCGACCAACAGCGCGACCTGGTGCAGCTTGAGTTCGGCCAGCGGCTGGCTGAAGAAGAACTGGCTGGCCAGGCCGAAGCCGTGCACGGCGCGTTGGCCGTCCTGGCCGACGAACACCTCGTTGAGGTAGGCCTCGAGGATCTCGCGCTTGTCGTAGTGCAGCTCCAGCAGCACCGCCATCATCGCTTCGGTCAGCTTGCGGCTGAGACTACGCTCGTTGGTCAGATAGAAGTTCTTCACCAACTGCTGGGTCAGGGTACTGCCGCCTTGGCGCATCGCGCCCGCCGAAGTGTTGACCCACATGGCGCGGACAATGGATTTGGGCGATACGCCGAAATGGCTGTAGAAGTCGCGGTCTTCCACGGCCACCAAGGTTTCCAGCAAATACGGTGGCACCTGGTCGATCTTGATCAGGATGCGGTCTTCCAGGTTCTTGGGGTAGATGCCGCCGATCATCAGCGGCTCCAGGCGCACCACGTCGAGCTTGCCGCCATTGGCCCCGGAGAGCCCCGCCACATAGTCGCCGGAGAAACGCACGCGCACGAACTGCGCAGGCTCCATGCCCTCGTAGAACTGGAAGCCGCGGGTATTGAGGTCGACGGTATTGCCATTGATCGATGCTTCGCCCGGGCCTTGGGCGGCGGTTTCACGACGATAGCCGAGAGCATCGAGCTCGGTCAGGAAGTCATTCTTGCTCAGCTTCTGGCCGACGAACAGCTCCAGCGGCCGAGCATACACCTTGGCCGGGATGGTCCAGCGCTTGCCGGAGAACTTCTCCTGGACGACAGCATCGAGGTAGACCGCGAAGCCGGCGATCAGCACCAGGCCGACCAGGCTGAGCTTCAGGGCCCAGCCCAGCCAGGCGCGGGAGCGGCCGGTCGGGCGTTTTTTGGGGGTGCGGGAGTTTCGGGTACGAGTCATGGCAGCGGATTATACGCACTTTGGTCAAGGCTGGTGGGCTGCGGGGCGATTCAGAATGGTCGCTTCGTCCGCCTGGAATTCCAGCGGTTTGCAGGGACGGCACCATTGACCATAATGGCGCTTTCGAATTCCCTGCCCCCAGAAGGATTGCCCGTGAGCCAAGCCCTGATCAGCGCGCTGCAGAACCCCACCCTCTATTCCCATCCGGTGGACGGGTTCCAACTCATCGAGACGCATATCTCCTGGGTGCTGCTGACCGGCGAGTATGCCTACAAGATCAAGAAACCGATGAACTTCGGCTTCCTCGACTTCACCGGCCTGGATCAGCGCCAGCATTTTTGCAACGAAGAGCTGCGCCTGAACCAGCGCCTGACCGACGGTCTTTATCTTGAAGTCCTGCCGATCACCGGCAGCGCCGAGGCCCCGCAACTGGGCGGCGACGGCGAGCCGATCGAATACGCCCTGAAGATGCGCCAGTTCCCCCAAGGGCAGATGCTCAATACCTTGCAGGCCAATGGCGAGCTGAACGCCGGGCACATCGACCAGATGGCCCGACAGATCGCCGAGTTCCATCTGCAAGCGCCCAAGGTCGCGGTCGATCACCCTTTGGGAACGCCGGAAAGCGTCATGGCTCCGGTAGAGCAGAACTTCGAGCAGATCCGCCCGTTCCTCAGCGACAAGGCCGACCTGCAACAGCTCGACAACCTTCAGGCCTGGGCCCGTAGCAGCTTCGAGCGCCTGCACGGCCTGCTCGAAGCACGCAAGGCCAACGGCTTCATCCGCGAGTGCCACGGCGACATCCACCTGGGCAATGCCACGCTGATCGACGGCAAGGTGGTGATCTTCGACTGCATCGAGTTCAACGAGCCCTTCCGCCTCACCGATGTCTATGCCGACATCGCCTTCCTGGCCATGGACCTCGAGGACCGCGGCCTGAAATGCCTGGCCCGCCGCTTCATCAGCCAATACCTGGAACTGACCGGCGACTACGCAGGCCTGGAGCTGCTGAACTTCTACAAAGCCTACCGTGCCCTGGTACGCGCCAAGGTCGCCCTGTTCAGCATGCCGCCCGAGGCCGATGGCGTGCAGCGCGCCACCACCCTGCGCACCTACCGCAACTATGCCAACCTGGCTGAAAGCTACAGCGCCATTCCATCGCGCCTGTTGGCCATTACCCATGGCGTGTCGGCCGTGGGCAAGAGCCACGTGGCCATGCGCCTGGTCGAGGCCCTGGGCGCGATCCGGGTGCGTTCGGATGTGGAACGCAAGCGCCTGTTCGGTGAACAGCAGCCGGAAAGCGCGGGCCAGTTGCAGGCCGGCATCTACGACCAGGACGCTGGCCGCGCTACCTATCAGCGCTTGCATGAAGTGGCGGCAGCCATCCTGCACGCCGGGTTCCCGGTGGTGCTCGATGCTACCTACCTCAAGCAGGCGCAGCGCCAGGCGGCGGCGCAGATCGCCAGCGAAACCGGCGTGCCGTTCCTGATCCTCGATTGCCAAGCACCTGACGCAGTCATCGCCAGCTGGCTGGAACAACGCCAGGCACAGAATGTAGACCCGTCCGATGCCACGCTGGAAGTGATCAAGGCCCAACAGGCCAGCCGCGAACCCCTGGCCGGCGACGAGCTGCCCCACAGCAAGCGGGTAGACACCCATGAAAGCACCAGCATGGACCAGTTGATCGAGCAGATTCGCCAGCGCCTGCCTGGTTTCTGATGATAAAAGGGCTGCGCTGCAGCCCTCGCGATACAAGGCCGCTCCCACAACCGGCGGCCTTGTGTCGCCAGATTCATCGAGCGTTTCGCACCCTGTCGGCCGTCGATGGCAAAAGGCCGCGCATTTCCCAACCCCCGCTACACTCCTCTCTGACCTGCTCGCGATTTATTCCACAGACCTCGTTCAGCCATCGCCAGGAGGCCAGATGAACGATGAATTGCAGCATCTGAGAAATCTTGGCAAGACCTCCGCACAATGGCTTCACGCTGTCGGTATCCATAGTGCATCGGACCTGCGCCGTCTGGGCGCGGTGGGTGCCTATCAGGCCGTGAAGTCGCGAGGGTTCCGGGCATCGAAGGTGTTGTTGTACTCCATCGAGGCAGCATTGCTGGACATGCACTGGAACGATTTGCCCGCCGAGCGCAAACAGGCGCTCGACGATCAACTGGACGCCAAGAACCCTGCGCAAAAAAAATCAAAATAATCGTAGTGGAGGGATTGACGACGAAATGAGAATCGTTATGATTACCACAACTGGTCGCGAGACTGGTTGGATAAGCTGAAAGGTCCCTGGTTCGGACGCTCAGATTATCTCCTCATCAGGCTAATCACGGTTATTGACCCGGCAGTTTTGCCGGGTCTTTTTTTTGGTCGACATTTGGCAGCACTAAGGTTGAGCTCTTGTGGGGGCTTGCCCCGCGATTGGGCCTGTATAGACTGAACACACATTTCATCGACGCAACTGAGCGCAATAGTCCTGGGCAGGCAATGCCGCCGTGTACCACACATAGTCCGCCATGCCTGGCTCGACCTTCTCCCCGACCTCCACCAGCAATAACACCTTCGTTTCGCCCGTTGCTCCCAAGTCAGCCAAATGCAACGGAACCCCCAGGTCCTTGCGCACATGGTAGCTGCCAGCGAACAGCAAGGCCGGGGCCGGCGCGGCCAGTATCCGCTCGGCGATACGCCGGTCGCGCTGCTGCTGGACGGCAAGCATGGCCGGCAATTGCTGCTCCGGCAGCAATCCACAATGGCTCGCACGGACTTGCTCGAGCAACGCAGCCTTCACCGCCGGCGCATTCGAATGCGGCCCGCTCAGCACCGCCGGGTTGCGATAGGCCTGGCGCATTTCATCGGGTGTCAGATTGGCCGCCAGCAGAGGGATCTGCCGCTGCAATGCCTCGCGCACGATAGGCCCGTACAGTGGCCAGTCCCACCCTTCCTGCCAGGCAAGGGCCTGAGGCAATTTCGCGGGTAGCATCGCCTGCCCTTGCAGCGCATCGATCAAGGGTTGCTGCGACGGCTGCAACATTTCCAGCAGCAGGCTGCCCTGCGCACGCCGGGTTTCCAAGGCGCGCAACAACCACACCTGCAACGCATGGTGGTCAGGGTTGTCATGCTTCTCACCCACCAATACCCGAGGGGCCCAGGCCAGCTCGGCCACGAGCTGCTCGGGGGTGAGCGGCTGGCCATCGGCCAGGTCGCGAATTTCGCCCAACTGCGCGTTATCACGCCCCACGCTGCCCTGCCAGGTGGGCAAGGGCGGCAGGCTGGCCTGGCAACCAGTCAATATCAAGACCAGCAAGCCGGACAACACTCCATGGCGCATGGCTGAACCTCCTAGGCTTGTGTGAAAAGTCTTGGGACGCCGGCCAGGCAAGGCGAAAACAGTCGAGGAACGGCCGGGGTGGAGTCCGAGATTATCGGAGTAAATGAGCCTAGCGGATGATGATCAGCGGATGTCCACGCTCCGGGTGTGTCTGCACCAGCACATCGATGCCAAATACGGCCTTGAGCGCTTCGGGCGTAAGGACCTGCTGCGGCGTGCCCAGGGCATGACTGCGCCCCTGTTCCAGCAGCAGGATACGGTCACAGTAGCGCGCCGCCAGGTTGAGGTCATGCAATATGACCAGGACCGCCGCCCCCTGGTCGGCGAAACGCCGTACCGCCTGCAAGGTGGTGTGCTGGTGCAGCGGGTCGAGCATCGAAGTGGGTTCGTCCAGCAACAACGTGCTGCCCTGCTCGCCTGGCCATAACTGCGCCAATACCCGTGCCAGGTGTACCCTCTGGCGCTCACCGCCAGACAACGCAAGGTAGTTGCGCGCCACCAGGTGCCAGGCGTCTGCCGCGCGCAGAGCGGCCTCGACGATTTCCCGGTCACGCTGGCGACCGCTGGCATGGGGCAACCGGCCAAGGCCCACCACCTCCTCGACGCCAAAGGCAAAGCCCAGGCTGGAGACTTGTGGCAACACCGCCAGGCGACGGGCACGCGCCTGACCCGGCCAGTCTGCCAGCGGACGCCCCTGCAACCGCACCTGCCCTTGGCTAGGCGCCAATTCGCCACACAAGACGCCCAACAGGCTGCTCTTGCCGGCGCCATTGGGCCCTAGCACACCCAGGACCTGCCCGGGCCGCACGTGCAAGTCGATCCCGTGCAGCACATCGTTGCTGCCACGCCGCAAGTGCAGGCCGTCGACTTCCAGCATCAGGCGCGCCCTCGAATCAGCAGGAACAGGAAGAACGGCGCGCCGATGAATGCGGTCACGATACCGATCGGCAATTCCGCCGGTGCCAACGCCAGGCGCGCCACCAGGTCGGCGAACAGCAACAGCGCACCGCCGGCCAGCAAGGACGCCGGCAGCAGCACCCGATGGTCCGGCCCACAAAGCAGGCGCACCAGGTGCGGTACCACCAGGCCGATGAAGCCGATCAGCCCCGCGGCGGCAACGGCGGCCCCCACACCCAACGCGGTACAAAACACCAATTCGCGCTTGAGCGCTTCCACTTCGATACCCAGGTGCCGTGCCTCCGACTCCCCCAACAGCATGGCATTGAGCGCCTGGGCTCGGCGTGGCAACCACAATGCAACCGCCGTCGCCACCAGCAGCAAGGGCCACAGGCGCTCGTAGCTGGCGCCGTTGAGGCTGCCCAGGTTCCAGAAGGTCAGCGTGCGCAAGGTGGCATCGTCGGCCAGGTAGGTGAACAACCCCACCGCCGAACCGGCCAGTGCAGTCAGGGCGATGCCCGCCAGCAGCATGGTGGCGACGTTGGTCTGACCGTCACGGCGCCCCAGGCGATAGACCAGCGCAGTGACACCAAGGCCGCCGACAAACGCGCAAGCCGACAACAGATAAGGGGCGAACCGCTCCGGGATCTCGCCCAACCAGTTGCCACCGACGATCGCCACCGCCGCGCCCAGGGCCGCCCCGCTGGCAACGCCGACAAGCCCGGGATCAGCCAGTGGATTGCGGAACAAACCCTGCATCGCCACACCCGACAGCGCCAGCACCGCGCCCACCGCCAACCCCAGCAGAGTGCGCGGCAGGCGGATCTGGGCGAGGATCATCTCGGCCTGTTCCAAGCCATCGGCGGCGACGGGCAACCCCAACAGGCGCAACCCGGCACGCAACGTATCGAAAAGCGGCAGGCTGACCGGGCCCAACGCCAGCGACAACCAGGTCGCCAACAGGCATAGCAAGGTCAGGGCGATGAACAGCGTACGGGGTTGCACACGTTGTTTCATTGGGCCGCCGGGTAGAAGGCCTCGACCAGCCCATTCAAGGTCGCCGGCAGGCGCGGGCCGAGGCCACCGACCAGCAAGGTCGGGTCGAGGTAAACCAGGCGGTTGTCACGTGCAGCGCGGGAGGCAGCCAGGCCCGGGTTTTCCTTGAGCATCGCCCGCAGGGCCTGTTCCCCCTCCAGGGCACGGTCGGAGATCACAACAACATCCGGGCCCAGAGCGGCCAACGCTTCGACCGAAAAATTCTTGTAACCCTGATGAGCGGCCAAGTTGCGGGCGCCGGCCTGGCGCAGCAGCCAGTCGCCCGACGTGCCCTGCCCTGCTATCAGGGGCTTGGCGCCAGCATGGCCGACCAGCAACAGCACACCCGGGGCGTTTTGGCTGGCCTGGGCCTGCTTGACCTTTGCCTGCACGGCCTGCAGTTGCTGGTGGTAACCGGCGCTCAGCTCGGCGGCCTTGCGCTCGGCACCGAGTAGGCTGCCCAATTGCTTGAGGTTGCCGTCCACGGCGCCCAGGTCGGCCTTGCTGGAAAACAGTTCGACCCGCACCCCCGCCTTGCGGATCTGCGCCAGCACCGGCGGTGGCCCCATTTCTTCGGTTCCCACCAGCACGTCAGGGCGCAAACTGAGGATGCCTTCAGCAGACAGCTGGCGCTGGTAGCCGATGCTGGGCAGCGCCTTGAGCGATGCCGGGTGCTGGCTGGTGGTATCGACCCCGACCAAGCGCGGCTCGCCCCCCAAGGCACTTATCCACTCACTCAAGGCACCGCCGGCACTGACCCAGCGCTGCGGCAGCTCGTCGCTCAGGGCCTGAGTGGATAAAAAGAGACCGGCACACAGGGCGATCAGAGCAGCAGGACGACGCATCATCGTATTCCTTTGCAGAAGGCGGGCCACGCGCTTGTCGCAGGCGGCGGAACTGCGCACCATAGACAGCCGGACGCAGCGAATGCGAGCAATTTGATAATTGTTCGCATTGAGGCGTCAAGCCATCCCTTTGTTACACGAGTCGTCTGCATCGATGCATTTTCTCTGTGCCTCAACCGACCTGGCCGAAGGTGCCAGCCGCGCTTTCAGCGTAGCTGGCGAGCACCTGTTCGGTGTGCGCCGCCAGGGCCGGGTCTACCTCTACCGCAATCGCTGCCCGCACCGTGGCATCCCGTTGAACTGGGACGCCGATGCCTTTCTCGACGACAGCGCCAGCCTGATCCACTGCGCCCACCATGGCGCGCTGTTCCTAATCGAAAACGGCGAATGCGTGGCCGGCCCTTGCGAAGGCGAGCAGCTGGACGCCCTGGCGTGCCTGGAAGACAGCCAGGGCATCTGGCTCAAGGCGTGAGCAGTACCGGCAATGGCCGATCGATGATGATCTGTTCGGCGTCCAACCGGGTGCCATAGGCCAGCACCTCGACGCCATCCGCCACTGCAGTCCGCAAGGCCTGGGCGTAGGCCGCGTCGATCTCCTCGGCTGGGCGAACCGCTTCCACGCCGGTGAGGTTGACGCAGTAGAGCTGCACCGCGCGGATGCCCTGGCGCGCCAGCGCCGCCAACTCGCGCAAGTGCTTGGCCCCGCGCTGGGTCACCGCATCGGGAAATGCGGCGACCGGTGTATCCGGGTAGCCCAGGGTCACGCTTTTGACCTCCACGTAGGCCGGCCCGTCCGGGAATTCCAGGCGAAAATCCACCCGGCTGCCTTCCTCGCCATAGGCCACCTCACGCTTGAGCGCGGTGAAGCCGGCCAGCTCAGTGATCTGCCCGGCGCGCAGGGCCTCCTCCACCAAGGCGTTGGCCCGGCCGGTATTGACGCAGGCCAGGCGCCCCTGGGGCGTCTCACTGATTTCCCAGGTACCTGGCAGCTTGCGCTTGGGGTCGTTGGAGCGGCTGAACCAGACCTGCCCGCCTTCGCGCATGCAATTGAGCATGGAGCCGGTATTCGGGCAATGAATGGTCAGTTGTTCACCACTGGCCAGCTCGATATCGGCCAGGAAGCGTTTGTAGCGACGCAACAGGCGTGCCTGTTCGAGTGCGGGAAAGAACAGCATCAGCCTTGCCAGCTCTTCAGGCCACGGGCAATGCGTTGCACCGCCTCTTCCAGGCGCGGCAGGCTCTGGGTATAGGCGAAACGTACATGGTGGCCGGCCTGGTGGCGGCCGAAGTCCAGGCCAGGGGTGAACGCCAGGTGCTCGGTTTCCAGGAAATGCCGGCAGAAGGCGAAGGCATCCCCGCCGAAGGCACTGATATCGGCGTACAGGTAGAAGGCGCCCTGGGGCTCGACGGCAATGCCGAAGCCCAGCTCGCGCAGGGCCGGCAGCAGGTAGTCGCGCCGCCGGGCGAATTCGGCCCGGCGTTCCTCAAGGATGGCCAGGGTCGCAGGTTCGAAGCACGCCAGTGCCGCGTGCTGGGCCATGCTGGGTGCACTGATGTAGAGGTTCTGTGCGAGCTTTTCCAGGTCCCCCACGGCGCTGGGAGGCGCGACCAGCCAACCGAGGCGCCAGCCCGTCATGCCGAAATACTTGGAAAAACTATTCAGGACAAATGCCTGGTCGTCCACTTCCAGCACGCTGGGCGCATCCATGCCATAGGTCAGACCGTGGTAGATTTCGTCGACCACCAGGTGGCCGTGGCGCTCACGAATGGCCCTGGACAGACTGGCCAGCTCGTCGCGGTCGAGCACCGTACCGGTGGGGTTGGCCGGCGAAGCCACCAGTGCGCCGACGGTGTCTTTGTCCCAATGGCGCTCGACCAGGTCGGCGGTGAGCTGGTAGTTGACCTCCGGCCCTACCGGCACCAGCTGTGCTCCGCCTTCGACCAGGCGCAGGAAGTGCCGATTGCAAGGATAACCAGGATCGGCCAGCAGCCAATGCTTGCCTGGGTCGACCAGTAGGCTGCTGGCCAACAGCAGTGCACCCGAGCCGCCCGGCGTGACGAGGATGCGCTCCGGGTCCACGCTCACGCCATAACGCTGGCCATAGAAGCCGGCGATCGCCTCGCGCAGCGCCGGCAGGCCACGCGCCGCGGTGTAGCGGGTGTGGCCTGCGGCCAATGCCGCCTGGCCTGCGGCCACGATGGGTTCGGCGGTGGTGAAGTCCGGCTCGCCGATCTCCAGGTGGATGACATCATGGCCGGCCGCCTGCAGCTCGTTGGCGCGCGCCAGCAAGGCCATGACGTGGAAGGGTTCGATGGCGCGACTGCGCGCACTGTGTGGCTGGGCCATGGGCCTTCTCTCAATTGGGTCTAAACTGGTGATTCTACCTCTGCGCGGCATCGAACGTGCGGCTTGCGTCGCTGTCAACACCTAGGATCGGGCGGGCTAGCGCACCCCCGATCTATCTGGTAAGTTCGGCGGCTCGCAGTCGCAGGGCCGGCGGGTGCCGGAGATGGAGCAGCCTGCGCATTGGATCAGATGAGTAAGAGGCGGTCTATTCATGTCCACCGTAGAAAAGCAAAAAGCCCAGACCATGTACGGTGTCGAACCCTACGTCGAAACCAAGGGTGAAGAGTACATGGGCGAGCCCATGAAACAGCACTTCACCAAGCTGCTCGGCGCCTGGAAGCAAGAGCTGATGAACAGTGTCGACCGTACCGTGGACCACATGAAGGACGAAGCAGCCAACTTCCCTGACCCGGCCGACCGCGCCAGCCAGGAAGAAGAGTTCGCCCTGGAGCTGCGCAACCGCGACCGCGAGCGCAAGCTGATCAAGAAGATCGACAAGACGCTCGACAAGATCAAGGCCGATGAGTACGGCTGGTGCGAGTCTTGCGGCATCGAGATCGGCCTGCGCCGTCTGGAAGCCCGTCCTACCGCCGACCTGTGCTTCGATTGCAAGGAAATTGCCGAGAAAAAGGAAAAAACGGTCGGCAAAGGCTGATCTTTCTTCCACCTGAACGGGGCGCATCATGCGCCCCGTTTCATTTATATAGCTTGTACCCATGAACGACTCCCGCTACATCGGACGCTTCGCCCCCACCCCCAGCGGTTTCCTGCATTTCGGCTCTCTGGTCGCCGCCCTCGCCTCCTGGCTCGATGCCCGCGCGGTCGGTGGTCGCTGGTTGCTGCGCATGGAGGACACCGACCCACCACGGGAAATGCCCGGCGCTCGCGATGCCATCCTGCAGACCTTGGAGCGCTACGGCCTGGAATGGGATGGCGAGGTGGTATTCCAAAGCCAGCGGCACGACGCCTACGCCGCCGTGGTCGACCGCCTGTTCAACATGGGCCTGGCCTATGCCTGCACCTGCTCGCGCAAGCAGCTGGAGAAGTACAACGGCATCTACCCGGGCTTGTGCCGCAACGCCGGGCATGCCCGAGCGGGTGCAGCGATCCGCTTGCGAGTGCCGGAGCTGATCTACCGCTTCACCGATCGGGTGCAGGGCGATTTCCAGCAACACCTGGGGCGCGAGGTGGGCGATTTCGTCATCCAGCGCCGCGACGGGTTGTATGCGTACCAGTTGGCGGTGGTGCTGGACGATGCCTGGCAGGGTGTTACCGACATCGTGCGCGGCGCCGACTTGCTCGACAACACCCCGCGCCAGCTGTACCTGCAAGAGCTGCTGGGCTTCTCCCAGCCGCGCTACCTACACATTCCGCTGATCGTGCAGCCGGACGGTCACAAGCTGGGCAAGTCATACCGTTCGCCGCCACTCGAGGCCGACCAGGCGACGCCCTTGCTGTTGCGGGCCTTGCGCGCGTTGGGGCAGGCTACGGAGCCTGCCATGGAGAGCGCAAGCCCCGCCGAGGTACTGGCCATCGCCCGGCAACGCTGGCGACCGGAGGCGATTGCACGGCAACTGACCGTGCCTGAGGCTGATCTGCGCTGATACGGCCGGCGCGATCAATGTAGGAGCGGCCTCGTGCCGCGAACGGGCTTGCAGAGCAGCCCATGATATCGATGACCTGGGGGCGCTTCGCGCCCCTTTCGCGGCACAAGGCCGCTCCTATAGGGGGGCGGGCCGCTGAAAAACAAAAGGCCAATAAATTCAAAACCTTGGCGAACCCTATCGATTCCCGCTAGCATCGCCCCAGCCATTTGCGCCAATAATAAGTCCAAGCCGCAGCGCCCAACCAACGAGGCCAGCATGTACATCTATCGTTTGGTCCTGCTTCTGGTCGTGGGAATCTACCTGTTCTCCCCCGCCATCATGGACTGGTGGATCGAGCCGACCGGTGCCTGGTACCGCCCTTACCTGCTCTGGCTGATCCTCATCGTCGTCACCTTCATTTTGCAGAGCCAACGAGATGCCGATGAGCTTTAGCCTGACCCAGATGATCCTGATCAGCGCCGCCTACCTGCTGGTGCTGTTTGGCGTGGCCTGGATCAGCGAGCGCGGGCTGATTCCGCGTTCGATCATCCGCCACCCGTTGACCTACACCTTGTCTCTGGGCGTCTATGCCAGCGCCTGGGCCTTCTATGGCTCGGTGGGCCTGGCCTACCAGTACGGTTATGGCTTCCTGGCTTGCTACCTGGGCGTGTCCGGCGCCTTCCTGCTGGCCCCGGTGCTGCTTTACCCGATCCTGAAGATCACCCGCACCTACCAGCTGTCGTCACTGGCCGACCTGCTGGCGTTTCGCTTTCGCAGCACCTGGGCCGGCGCGCTGACCACCATCTTCATGCTGATCGGCGTGCTGCCGCTGCTGGCCTTGCAGATCCAGGCGGTCGCCGATTCGATCAGCATCCTCACCGGCGAGCCGGTCAAGGCGCGGGTGGCGTTTGCCTTTTGCGTGCTGATCATCCTGTTCACCATTTTCTTCGGCTCACGCCACATCGCCACACGCGAGAAGCATGAAGGCCTGGTATTCGCCATTGCCTTCGAATCGGTGATCAAGCTCCTGGCCCTGGGCGGCATCGGGCTGTACGCGCTGTATGGCGTGTTCGGCGGCCCGCACCAGCTGGAGGTCTGGCTGCTGCAGAACCAGACCGCCCTGGCCGCGCTGCATACCCCGCTACAGGAAGGCCCCTGGCGGACCCTGCTGCTGGTGTTCTTCGCCTCGGCGATCGTCATGCCGCACATGTACCACATGGCCTTCACCGAGAACCTCAACCCACGCTCGCTGGTCAGTGCCAGCTGGGGCCTGCCGCTGTTCTTGCTGCTGATGAGCCTGGCCGTGCCGCTGGTGCTCTGGGCCGGCCTGCGCCTGGGTGCGAGCACCAACCCCGAGTATTTCACCCTGGGCCTGGGCATCGCCGCCGACAACCCGGCGCTGGCGCTGCTCGCCTACGTGGGCGGGTTGTCGGCCGCCAGCGGGCTGATCATCGTCACCACCCTGGCGCTGTCGGGCATGGCGCTGAACCACCTGGTGCTGCCGCTCTACCAGCCGCCGGCCGAAGGCAACATCTACCGCTGGCTGAAGTGGACCCGCCGCGCCCTGATCGTCGCCATCATTGCCGCCGGCTTCGTGTTCTACCTGACCCAGAACAACCACCAGAGCCTGGCCAACCTCGGCATCGTCGCCTTCGTCGCGACCTTGCAGTTCCTGCCCGGCGTGCTGTCGGTGCTGTATTGGCCGACCGCCAACCGCCGTGGCTTCATCGCTGGCCTGATGGCCGGGATCGCGGTATGGATGGTGACCATGCTGCTACCGCTGCTGGGTAACCTGCAGGGTTTCTATATTCCCTTGCTGGACATGATCTATGTGCTGGACGACACCAGCTGGCACATGGCGGCCATCGGCTCGCTGGCGGCGAACGTGCTGCTGTTCACCCTGATCTCGCTGTTCACCAACGCCAGCAGCGAAGAGGTCAGTGCCGCCGAGGCCTGTGCCGTCGACAACGTCCGTCGCCCGCAGCGCCGGGAGCTGCACGCCGCCTCGCCCCAGGAATTCGCCACCCAGCTAGCCAAGCCGCTGGGCGCCAAGGCCGCGCAGAAGGAGGTCGAACAGGCCCTGCGCGACCTCTACCTGCCCTTCGACGAGCGCCGCCCCTACGCCTTGCGCCGCCTGCGCGACCGCATCGAGGCCAACCTGTCCGGCTTGATGGGGCCAAGCGTGGCCCAGGACATGGTCGAGACCTTCCTGCCGTACAAGTCGGGCAACGAGAACTACGTCACCGAAGACATCCACTTCATCGAAAGCCGCCTGGAAGACTACCACTCGCGCCTGACCGGCCTTGCCGCCGAGCTCGACGCCCTGCGTCGCTACCATCGCCAGACCCTGCAGGAACTGCCGATGGGCGTCTGCTCCCTGGCCAAGGACCAAGAGATCCTGATGTGGAACAAGGCCATGGAGGAATTGACCGGCATTGCCGCCAAGCATGTGGTCGGCTCGCGCCTGGTCACCGTTTCCGAGCCCTGGCGTGGCCTGCTGCAGAACTTCATCAATGTCCCGGACGAACATTTGCACAAGCAGCGCCTGGCACTGGACGGCCAGACCCGCTGGCTGAACCTGCACAAGGCCGCCATCGCCGAGCCACTGGCGCCGGGCAACAGCGGCCTGGTACTGCTGGTCGAGGACCTCACCGAGACCCAGGCCCTGGAAGACAAACTGGTGCACTCCGAGCGCCTGGCGAGCATTGGCCGCCTGGCCGCGGGCGTGGCCCACGAGATCGGCAACCCGATCACCGGCATCGCCTGCCTGGCGCAGAACCTGCGCGAAGAACGCGACGGCGACGGCGAGATCATCGAGCTGTCCAGCCAGATCATCGAGCAGACCAAGCGCGTCTCGCGCATCGTGCAGTCGCTGATGAGCTTCGCCCATGCCGGTGGCAGCCACCAGAACAGCGAGGAGCCGGTATGCCTGGCCGAGGTGGCGCAGGATGCCATTGGTCTGCTGGCATTGAACCGGCGCAATTTCGAAGTACAGTTCTTCAACCTCTGCGACCCGGACCATTGGGTCGAAGGTGACCCGCAGCGCCTGGCCCAGGTGCTGATCAATCTGCTTTCCAACGCCCGCGACGCGTCCCCGCCCGGCAGCGCCGTGCGAGTGCGCAGCGAGGTCAACGAGCACACCGTCGACCTGGTCGTCGAAGATGAAGGCAGCGGGATCCCGAAAAGCATCATGGACCGCCTGTTCGAACCCTTCTTCACCACCAAGGACCCGGGCGAAGGCACCGGACTTGGGCTTGCTCTGGTCTATTCCATCGTGGAAGAGCATTATGGGCAAATCACCATCGACAGCCCCGCCGATATCGAACGGCAGCGTGGCACCCGGATCCGCGTGACCCTGCCCCGGCATGTCGTAGCGACGTCCCCTGAAATTCGAGACCGTCGAGAGAATTGAATCAATGCCGCACATTCTGATCGTCGAAGACGAAACCATCATCCGCTCGGCCTTGCGTCGGCTGCTCGAGCGGAACCAGTACCAGGTCAGCGAAGCCGGCTCGGTGCAGGAAGCCCAGGAACGCTTCAGCATTGCCACCTTCGACCTGATCGTCAGCGACCTGCGCCTGCCCGGCGCCCCGGGCACCGAGTTGATCAAACTCGGCCAGGGCACGCCGGTGCTGATCATGACCAGCTACGCCAGCCTGCGCTCGGCGGTGGACTCGATGAAAATGGGCGCGGTGGACTACATCGCCAAGCCTTTCGATCATGACGAGATGCTCCAGGCCGTGGCGCGCATCCTGCGCGACCGGCAGAACGCCCCGGCCCCCGTCGCGGCCGTCGGCGGTGCCGAGCCGCGGGCCAACGGCAAGCCCGTCGTGGCAGACAAGGGCAGCCCTGCCCCTGCCACCGGCGAGATCGGCATCATTGGCTCGTGCCCGCCCATGCAGGACATGTTCAGCAAGATCCGCAAGGTCGCGCCCACCGACTCCAATGTGCTGATCCAGGGCGAATCCGGCACCGGCAAGGAGCTGGTCGCCCGTGCCCTGCACAACCTGTCGCGCCGGGCCAAGGCTCCGATGATTTCGGTGAACTGCGCGGCCATTCCGGAAACCCTGATCGAATCGGAACTGTTCGGCCACGAAAAAGGCGCGTTCACCGGCGCCAGCGCCGGCCGTGCGGGCCTCGTCGAAGCGGCTGACGGCGGCACGCTGTTCCTCGACGAAATCGGCGAACTGCCGCTGGAAGCCCAGGCCCGTCTGCTGCGCGTGCTGCAGGAAGGTGAGATTCGCCGGGTCGGTTCGGTGCAGTCGCAGAAGGTCGACGTGCGCCTGATCGCCGCGACCCACCGAGACCTGAAGAACCTGGCCAAGGCCGGCCAGTTCCGCGAAGACCTTTATTACCGCCTGCATGTCATCGCGCTGAAGCTGCCGGCCCTGCGCGAACGCGGCAGCGACGTCAACGAAATCGCCGATGCCTTCCTGGCCCGGCAGAGGGCCCGTATCGGTCGTGACGACCTGCACTTTTCCAGCGAAGCCGAGCAAGCCATCCGCCATTACAGCTGGCCGGGTAACGTGCGCGAGCTGGAGAACGCCGTGGAGCGTGCGGTGATTCTCAGTGAGAGCTCGGAAATTTCTGCCGACCTGCTGGGCATCGATATCGAGCTGAGCGGCCTGGAAGATGAAGAAGCCTTCGATATCGTGCCGTCCGCCCCGGGCGCCAGCGCCAACAACGCGAGCCATGAGCCGACCGAGGACCTTTCCCTGGAGGACTACTTCCAGCACTTCGTCCTCGAGCACCAGGACCACATGACCGAGACCGAGTTGGCCCGCAAGCTCGGCGTCAGCCGCAAGTGCCTGTGGGAACGCCGTCAGCGCCTCGGCATTCCACGGCGCAAGAGCAACGCCACCAGCGACAACTGATGTGCTCCAGGCGGGGACGCCGGTTCCCGCCTCTTTCTCTGCGCTATCTCAAATACCGTAATCGCGGGGCAAGCCCGCTCCCACAGGCGCCCCCCTGTGGGAGCGGGCTTGTCCCGCGATTGGGCCTGCCCTGCCACCACAGCGGCATGGCAAAGGCATCGCGCCCCGAAATCTGTTACCCAGCCTGCCCAGCCGTAACATCCACCGAGGCGTACGGTAACGAAATTTCCACATTTCCAGCCTTACAGGCTCTGCCAAAACCGCCCAAGCCCCTGATTTTGCTGGGTTTCGAAAAGTTGGCACGGCACCTGCTATATCTTTGGTACAAGAACAATAACAAGCACTGCAATCCAGAATAAGAACAAGACGAAACGGCTCACGCACAATAAAAACAAGACGGCGGAGGCGCAGCTAACTGATTCTTTTGGAGAGGAGTTGTGTTTGGGGCTTGCCCCACAGCCAGGCAGAGAACAACAAAAACTGCACTAAAAAGCAGCGCCTGAACTGGTTGGATCGGTTGATCAGCATAACATCAGCGACCAAAGCAATCCGTTTGCTCTTCACCCCCGGGTTGGGGGTCGTCCACAAGCTTCGAGATTTGTGGGCAGGGCATTCAACAAAAACAAGAAGCCCGGCAGAAAAACAATAAGAGCACGCAACGACTTTCCTGGGGAGCTTCGGCTCCCCATGTCGTTTCTCCCGCCCGCCAGCGACACCAGGCGTACCGCCTACACCATTCCCAGAGTAAATGCTAGAATCCCCGCCCATCATGCGGCCATTCTCCTATTCTTGGCCGAACATTCCTTCAAACAGTGCATCCCATGCTGAAGAAGCTGTTCCAGTCGTTCCGCCCTCCCCTCCGTGGTCAACACCACAGGCGCACCACGCCTGAAGTGATCAACAAGAGCCAGCACTCGCTGCAGCGCAGCCAGTTCAGCCGCCACGCGGTGAGCATCGTCGAGCGCCTGCAAGGCGCCGGTTACCAGGCCTATCTGGTCGGTGGCTGCGTGCGCGACCTGCTTTTGGGTATCAACCCCAAGGACTTCGACGTCGCCACCAGCGCTACCCCTGAACAGGTACGTGCCGAGTTTCGCAATGCCAGGATCATCGGCCGGCGCTTCAAGCTGGTCCATGTGCATTTCGGCCGCGAGATCATCGAAGTCGCGACCTTCCGTGCCCACCATTCCGAAGAAGACCAGGGCGACAGCCACCGTTCGTCGCACAACGCCAGCGGGCGAATCCTGCGCGACAACGTGTACGGCACGCTGGAGGACGACGCACAGCGCCGTGACTTCACCATCAATGCCCTGTACTACGACCCGGTCAGCGAGCGCATCCTCGACTACGCCAATGGCGTGCATGACATCCGCAATCGCCTGCTGCGCCTGATCGGCGACCCGACCCAGCGCTACCAGGAAGACCCCGTGCGCATGCTGCGCGCCGTGCGTTTCGCCGCCAAGCTCGACTTCGGCATCGAAAAGCACACCGTGCAGCCAATTCGCGAGCTGGCGCCGCTGCTGCGCGAAATCCCGCCCGCGCGCCTGTTCGAGGAAAGCCTCAAGCTGTTCCTGTCCGGCCAGGGCGCCATCACCTTCGAGATGCTGGTCGACCTGCAACTGTTCGACCCGCTGTTCCCGGCCAGTGCCCATGCGCTGGAAGAGCGCCCGACCTACACCCATACCCTGATCAGCCAGGCCCTGGCCAATACCGACCTGCGCGTCAAGCAGGGCAAGCCGGTCACCCCGGCGTTCCTGTTCGCCGCCCTGCTCTGGCCAGCACTGCCAGGTCGCGCGCTGTACCTGCAAAGCCAAGGCGTGCCGCCGATTCCGGCCATGAACGGTGCAGCCCACGACCTGATCGCCGAGCAATGCCAGCGCATCGCCATTCCCAAGCGCTTCACCTTGCCGATCCGCGAGATCTGGGACATGCAGGAACGCCTGCCGCGCCGCAGCGGCAAGCGTGCCGATCTGATGCTCGATAACCCGCGCTTCCGCGCCGGCTACGACTTCCTGCTGCTGCGCGAAAGCGCTGGCGAGGAAACCGATGAACTGGGCCAATGGTGGACCGACTACCAGGACGCCAACGACAGCGAGCGGCGCGACATGATCCGCGAACTGGGCAGCCGTGACGACGCCTCCGGCGCCGCACCGCGCAAGCGCAAGCGCAGTGGCAGCAAACGCAAGCGCAGCAACGACGAAGCCTGGGACTGAGCATGACGGTGCGCGCCTATATCGGCCTGGGTAGCAACCTGGATGCCCCCACCGAACAGTTGCGCAGCGCCCTGCAGGCGCTGGACCAGATCGCCGATACCCGCCTGGCCGCGGCCTCGGCGCTGTACACCAGCGATTCGCTGCTGCCTGGCCAGCCGCGTTACACCAATGCAGTAGCGGCCCTCGACACCGGCCTCGCGCCATTGGACCTGCTCGATGCCCTGCAAGGCATCGAGAACGACCAGGGCCGGGTGCGCAAGGAGCGCTGGGGCCCGCGCACCCTCGACCTGGACATCCTGTTGTTCGGCGAAGCAGTGATCGACGTGCCGCGCCTGAAAGTGCCGCACTATCACATGCAGGCCCGCCCGTTCGTGCTCTACCCTTTGGCCGAACTGGTGCCCGCCGACTTCCGCCTTGCCGACGGCCGCAGCCTGGCGCAACTGCTCGAGGCCTGCCCCTTCGTGGGCCTGGAACGCCTGTAAATCGGGCGTTCCTGCCAACGGTAACGCCAGTAACACCCTGATCGTAACAATGCGGTAACAGGGTGATTGACTTCCCCCCCCTCGCTCACGACTATAGGCGTCCCGTGGCACCAAAGTGCCGCCTCATTGACCGATTTAGGCTCGGACGGACCTGTGCCCAAACATCACGCGCGATGATGTGCCGCTCCGAAAGATGATTACACGCGTTGTACGCAGTCGTTTTTCACAGCGCCTGAACGAGGATTTCCTACATGCCTGAAGTAACCCTGACCACCCTGCACGGCCTCAAGGCCAAGGGTGAGAAAATCGCCATGCTGACCTGCTACGACGCGACCTTCGCCAAGGCCGCCAGCGAGGCCGGCGTGGAAATACTGTTGGTGGGTGACTCCCTGGGCATGGTCCTGCAGGGCCATGACAGCACCCTGCCGGTGACGACCGCCGAGATGGCCTACCACACCGCCTGCGTGAAGCGCGGCAACAGCGGCGCGCTGATCCTCGCCGACCTGCCCTTCATGGCCCATGCCACGCCCGAACAGGCCTTCGCCAACTGCGCCACCCTGATGCAGGCCGGCGCCCATATGATCAAGCTCGAGGGCGCCGCCTGGCTGGCCGAGACCATCCGCATGCTGGCCGAGCGCGGCGTGCCGGTGTGCGCGCACATGGGCCTGACGCCACAGTCGGTCAATGTCCTGGGGGGCTACAAGGTCCAGGGCCGCCAGGAAGCCCAGGCGCGGCAGATGCGCGCCGACGCCATCGCCCTGGAACAGGCCGGCGCGGCCATGCTGCTGCTCGAATGCGTGCCCAGCGAACTGGCAGCGGAAATCACCCAAGCGGTGAGCATTCCGGTCATCGGCATCGGCGCTGGCAGCGCCACTGACGGGCAGGTGCTGGTCTTGCACGACATGCTCGGCCTTTCCCTGAGCGGCCGCGTGCCGAAGTTCGTGAAGAACTTCATGATCGGCCAGCCGGACATCCACAGTGCCCTTGCCGCTTACGTCACTGCGGTCAAGGATGTCAGCTTCCCAGGCAGCGAACACGGGTTCAGCGCATGAATACAGTCAAGACCGTCCGAGAACTGCGCGCCGCCGTGGCGCGTGCCCGCGGCGAAGGCAAGCGGATCGGCTTCGTGCCGACCATGGGCAACCTGCACAGCGGCCATGCGGCGCTGGTGACCAAGGCGGCCCAGCGCGCCGATTTCGTGGTCGCCAGTATCTTCGTCAACCCGCTGCAGTTCGGTGCCGGCGAAGACCTGGATAAATACCCGCGCACCCTGGCCGCCGACCAGGAGCGCCTGCTCCAGGCCGGCTGCCACTTGCTGTTCGCCCCGGGAGTGGAAGAAATGTACCCCGACGGCATGGCGGTACAGACCCGCGTCAGCGTGCCGCAACTGTCCGAAGGCCTGTGCGGCGCCAGCCGTCCCGGGCACTTCGAAGGCGTGGCTACGGTGGTCAGCAAGTTGTTCAACATGGTCCAACCGGACCTCGCCGTGTTCGGCGAAAAGGACTACCAGCAACTGGCGGTGATCCGCGCCATGGTGCGTGACCTGAACATGCCGATCCAGATCATCGGCGAGCCTACCGTGCGCGCCGAAGACGGCCTGGCGCTGTCGTCGCGCAATGGTTACCTGAGCCCGGAGCAGCGTGCCGCCGCGCCTGCGCTGTACCGCACCTTGAGCGCCATGGCCGAAGCCATTCGCAAGGGCCAGCGTGATTTCCCCGCATTGATCGCCGACGGCCAGGCTCAGCTGGTGGCTGCAGGGTTCCGCCCGGACTACCTGGAAGTACGCCACGCCCTGACCTTGCGCCCAGCGATGGTCGATGACCGCGATGTAGTGGTGCTGGCCGCCGCGTACATGGGCACGACACGGTTGATCGACAACCTGTACGTGCACCTGGACGAAAAGACCGCTTGATGCGTAGTCCGAAGCGCTTTAAGTGAAATTCAAAAGGGGCGCACGTCGCCCCGCTCCCCATTCCCCCCGCGCCGCCAATGCCTATAATGATGGCCGGCCTGCAACTGGCAGCCACGGCCTGATGTCCAAGGCCAGACCACGCACCAAGGAAAGCATCCGCAATGGCGTATTACCGTACTCCCCACGATGTGACGGCGCTGCCCGCCTGGCAGGCGCTCCAGCAACACCGCGACGCCATGCAAGGTTTCAGCATGCGCGAAGCCTTCGCAGCCGACCCCAAGCGCTTCGACCAGTTTTCCCTCAGCAGCTGCGGCCTGTTCCTCGACTACTCGAAGAATCTGATCACCGAGCAGACCCGCGATCTGCTGGTGAACCTGGCCAATGAAGTGGGCCTGGCGGACGCGATCAAATCGATGTTCAGCGGCGAGATCATCAACGCCTCCGAAGGCCGCCCGGTACTGCATACCGCCCTGCGCCGCCCGGTGGGCGACAAGCTGAGCGTGAATGGCGTCAACGTGATGCCCGAAGTGCACAAGGTGCTCAATCAGATCACCGAGCTGGTGGGGCGCATCCATGACGGCCTGTGGCGTGGCTACAGCGAAAAGCCGATCACCGACGTGGTGAACATCGGCATCGGCGGCTCGTTCCTCGGCCCCGAGCTGGTGTCCGAAGCCCTGCTGCCCTATGCCCAGCGCGGCGTGCGCTGCCACTACCTGGCGAACATCGATGGCAGCGAATTCCACGAGCTGTCGGCCAACCTGCGCGCCGAGACCACGCTGTTCATCGTCTCGTCGAAGTCGTTCAACACCCTCGAAACCCTGAAGAACGCCACTGCCGCGCGCACCTGGTACCTGGCTCAGGGCGGCTCCGAGGCCGAGCTCTACCGCCACTTCATCGCCGTGTCAAGCAACAAGACCGCCGCCGTGGCCTTCGGTATCCGCGAAGAGAACATCTTCCCCATGTGGGACTGGGTGGGTGGGCGCTACTCGCTGTGGTCAGCCATCGGCCTGCCGATCGCCCTGGCCATCGGCACCGCCAACTTCAAGGAGCTGCTGTCCGGTGCCTACACCATGGACCAGCACTTCCAGAACACTCCGTTCGAGAAGAACATGCCGGTGCTACTGGCCTTGCTGGGCGTGTGGTACGGCAACTTCTGGGGCGCCCAGAGCCATGCGATCCTGCCGTACGACCACTACCTGCGCAACATCACCAAACACTTGCAGCAGTTGGACATGGAATCCAACGGCAAGAGCGTGCTGCAGAACGGCACCCCAGTGAAGACCGAAACCGGACCGGTGATCTGGGGCGGTGTCGGCTGCAACGGCCAGCATGCCTACCACCAGTTGCTGCACCAAGGCACCCAGCTGATCCCGGCGGACTTCATCGTGCCGGTGGTGAGCTTCAACCCGGTGGCCGACCACCACCAATGGCTGTACGCCAATTGCCTATCGCAAAGCCAGGCACTGATGCTCGGCAAGACCCGCGAGGAAGCCGAGGCCGAACTGCGGACCAAGGGCCTGAACGAGGCGGACATCGAGAAACTCGCACCGCACAAGGTGATCCCGGGCAACCGCCCGAGCAACACCTTGGTGGTCGAGCGCATCAGCCCACGTCGCCTCGGAGCGCTGGTGGCCATGTATGAGCACAAGGTGTTCGTGCAGAGCGTCGTCTGGGGCATCAACGCCTTCGACCAATGGGGCGTGGAGCTGGGCAAGGAACTGGGCAAGGGCGTGTACCAGCGCCTGGTCGGTAGCCTGGAAGACAACGCCGAAGACGGTTCCACCCAAGGCCTGATCAATTACTTCCGCGGCCGTCACCGCGGCTGAACCAATAGGCCCAATCGCCGGCAAGCCGGCTCCCACCCGCCCCGGTGCAGACTCGCACCTGTGGGAGCCGGCTTGCCGGCGATTGGGCCACAGCACCCCGGAACACCTTCGCAGGCTACACTGTCCAATCGAATAGCCGTTGCACCTCATCCTGCCGGCGATCATGTCATTGCCTTGCGTATCGGGATGTCGTGCAGTCCATCGCCCGACAAGAGCAGGACCACCCGCCATGTTCGATATCCGCGACTACCCCCAAGCCCTGGCCGTCAGCCAGTCTGCTCGCCTTTCCCCCGACCAATATCGCCGCCTCTACCGCCAGTCGGTCGAAGACCCCGACAGCTTCTGGGCTGAACAGGCCAAGCGCCTGGACTGGATCAAACCCTGGCGCCAGGTGCAGCAATGCGACCTTAATACCGGCGCGGCGCGCTGGTTCGACGGCGGCCAACTCAATGTCAGCTACAACTGCATCGACCGCCACCTGCCCACCCGAGGCGAGCAGACCGCGCTGCTCTGGGAAGGCGACGATCCTAAGGACGCCAAGGCGATCAGCTACCGCGAGCTGCATCGCCAGGTCTGCCGGCTGGCCAATGCGCTCAAGGCCCGGGGCGTGAAGAAAGGCGATCGGGTGTGCATCTACATGCCGATGATTCCCGAGGCGGCCTATGCCATGTTCGCCTGCGCACGTATCGGCGCCATCCATTCGGTCGTGTTCGGCGGCTTCTCGCCCGACGCCCTGCGTGACCGTATCCTCGATGCCGACTGCCGCACGGTGATCACCGCCGACGAAGGTGTGCGCGGCGGCAAGCGCATCCCACTCAAGCAGAACGTCGACAAGGCCCTGGCCAACTGCCCCAACGTGTCCACCGTGCTGGTCGTGCGCCGCACCGGTGCCGATGTGGCCTGGAGCGAAGGGCGCGACCTGTGGTACCACGACGCCACGGAAAAAGCCGGTGACGATTGTCCGCCCGAGCCCATGGACGCGGAAGACCCGTTGTTCATCCTCTACACCTCCGGCAGCACCGGCAAGCCCAAGGGTGTGCTGCACACCACCGCAGGCTACTTGCTGCAGGCCGCGCTCACCTTCGAGGTGGTGTTCGACTACCGTGACGACGAGGTGTTCTGGTGCACCGCCGATGTCGGCTGGGTCACCGGGCACAGCTATATCGTCTACGGCCCCCTGGCCAACGGCGCGATCTCGCTGATGTTCGAAGGCGTGCCCAATTACCCGGACAGCTCGCGCTTCTGGCAGGTGGTGGACAAGCACAAGGTGAACATCTTCTATACCGCCCCCACGGCCTTGCGCGCCCTGATGCGCGAAGGCCAAGCCCCCCTACAGGGTACGTCACGACAAAGCCTGCGCCTGCTGGGCAGCGTCGGCGAGCCGATCAACCCGGAAGCCTGGGAGTGGTACTTCGAGGCAGTCGGGCAGAAACGCTGCCCCATCGTCGATACCTGGTGGCAGACCGAGACCGGCGGCATCATGCTCAGCCCCTTGCCCGGCAACACGCACCTCAAGCCAGGGTGTGCCACTCAGCCGATGTTCGGCGTGCAACCGGTACTGCTGGACGAGAAAGGCAAGCTGATCGAAGGGCCAGGTGCCGGCCTGCTGGCGATCAAGGCCAGCTGGCCTGGGCAGATCCGCAGCGTCTATGGCGATCACCAGCGCATGGTCGATACTTACTTCAAACCCATGCCCGGCTATTACTTCACAGGTGACGGCGCCCGCCGCGATGCCGACGGCGACTACTGGATCACCGGGCGCGTGGACGATGTGATCAACGTCTCCGGCCACCGCATCGGCACAGCCGAGGTGGAAAGCGCGCTGGTGCTGCACGACAGCATCGCCGAGGCCGCTGTGGTGGGGTACCCTCACGACCTCAAGGGCCAAGGCATCTACGCCTTCATCACGCCCATGAACGGTGTTGCCCCGGACGACGCGCTCAAGGCCGAGCTGCTCGCCCTGGTGAGCAAGGAGATCGGCAGTTTCGCCAAACCGGAACTGATCCAATGGGCCCCGGCCCTGCCCAAGACCCGCTCGGGCAAGATCATGCGGCGTATACTGCGCAAGATCGCCTGCAACGAGCTGGACAACCTGGGCGATACCTCGACCCTGGCCGACCCAAGCGTGGTCCAGGGGCTGATCGACAAACGCCTCAACCAGTAGATGGCCGCCATGGCGGCCTGCAGGACCGCCATGGAAACCCTACGCCGCCGCATCGAAACCCAGGTCATGAGCCTAACCGGGCTCGCCCTCGGCCAGCTCGACCTGGAATCGCCCAAGGGCGACCCGGGGCTGTTCGGCCCGCAGAGCGTCAGCTGGCAGGTGCATGGCGATTTTCCCAGCATGCTGGTCGGCGGCATCAGTGCGCTGATGCTGCAATTGCTGCACCCCTTGGCGCTAGCCGGCGTGTGGGACCATTCCAACTTCCGCCACGACCTGCTCGGCCGCCTGCGCCGCACCAGCCAGTTCATTTCCGGCACCACCTTCGGTTCGACCCGCGACGCCCAATGGCTGATCGACAAGGTCCGCACCATTCACCTACAGGTGGTCGGCACCGCGCCCGATGGCCGCCCTTATGCAGCCAGCGACCCGGACTTGCTGACCTGGGTGCACGTCGCCGAGGTCAGCAGCTTCCTCGCCGCCCACCTGCGTTACCGCAACCCTGACCTGCCACGTGCCGACCAGGATGCCTACTACGACGAGATCGCCCTCATTGCCGAACGCCTCGGCGCCCGAGAGGTGCCACGCTCCTGCCAGCAGGTCGAGCACTACCTGCAGCGCATGCGCCCGCAGCTCCAATGCGATGCGCGCAGCCATGAAGTGATGAAGATCCTGCTCGACGCCCCCGCCCCCAGCCGCATGGCCGAGCCGGTGGGCAAGCTGATGCTCCATGCCGGCATCGACCTGCTGCCCGACTGGGGCCGCAGCCTGTTAGGCCTGCACCAGGGGCCGTTGCAGCAGCGCCTGATCCGCCTGGGCATCAAAGGCACCGCCCCCGTGCTGCGCTGGGCCATGCGCGACGGGTCCGCGCACCGCGCACGGCGACGCATGGGTATCGAATAGGGTATTTTGGTCGTTTCGTCGGAACCGTTTTAACGTGCCATACTCCAAGGCACCTCGCTTCAGACAGATGACGCCTTACATGCCCAAAGGATTGACTCGCGCCCTCGGCGCCTTGCTGGCCATCGTTGCCTCTTACAGCCTGCTCGGCTTTCTCATTCTTCCCGGTGTCGGCCTGCGTATCGCCAACCAGCAACTGGCGCAATACGCCACGGTGCCGGCGCACTTGCAGCGCATCGAATTCAACCCCTTCAGCCTGGAGCTGACGCTCTGGGGCCTGCAGATCGGCGAGCCCGGCAAGGAGCAGGTCGGCTTCGAACGCCTGTACGCCAACCTCTCGCTGGACAGCCTGTGGACCAAGGCCCTGCACCTGGATGCCGTGGAGCTGGACAAGCCACGCAACGAAGTGCTGTTCGCCAAGGACGGCACCCTCAACCTGACCCAGCTGTTCAAGCTGCCGGCCAGCGAGGCCAAGCCCGACGAGCCGCCCAGCGACCCCTTCCCACTGCGCATCGGTAGCATCAAGCTCAATGAAGGCTACCTGCATTTCGAAGATCTGCGCCCCAGCGAGCCCATCGAGTTCCTCTACGACTCCATGAACCTGGAGCTGAAGAACCTCAGCACGCTGCCCGACGACAACGCCGATATGACCTTGGTGGCCAACGGCCCCAACGGCGGGCGCATCGACTGGAAGGGCACCCTGAGCCTGGCCCCCATCGCGTCCGAAGGCACCCTCAAGGTCACCGAAAGCCGGATGAAATCCTTCTGGCCCTACGTACGCGATGCCGTCCCGCTGGTGCTGGAAGATGGCGTGGTGAGCCTCGACACTCATTACAAGCTCAACCTCGCCAAGGAAACCGAGCTGCTGTTGGACAAGACGTCGCTGCGCATCGCACCGTTCGCCATCAAGGCCCCGGATGGCCGCCAGCTGGCTCGCCTGGCCAGCCTGGATGTCAGCGAGACGTCCATCGACCTGGCCAAGCAACAGGTGATCGTAGGCAAGGTCCGCAGTGAAAAGCTGGAAACCTGGGCCGCCGTGGAGCAGGATGGCCAGCTCGATTGGCAGAAGCTGTTCGCCAGCCAGCCGGCCAAGGCCACCCCGCAGGAAAAGGCCGAGCCCGCCGCCGCCGAACCGAGCGATAAGGAAAAAGCAGCCGAGGAACCGAGCAAGCCCTGGCAGGTGCTGCTCAAGGACGTACAACTGCGCAATTATCTGGTGCATCTGGCCGACCGTAGCCAGAAGGAGCCGGTGGCGCTGGATGTCGGCCCGCTCAACGTAGACCTGCAGAATTTCGACAGCCTCAACCAGTCGCCTTTCACCCTCAAGCTGGATACCGGCGTGGGCAAGCAAGGCAAACTGCAGGCGGCAGGCCAGGTCAACCTGGCCCCGGTCACGGCCAAGCTCGACGTCAGCACCCGTGACATCGACCTGCGCGTGGCCCAGGCCTATATCAGCCCGTATATCCGCCTGGAACTGCGCAGCGGCATGCTCGCCAGCGACCTCAAGGTCGAACTCAAGAGTACCGAGCCGCTGGCCTTCACCGTGGGCGGCAAGGCCCAGGTCAGCCAGTTGCATACCCTGGACACCATCAAGGACCGGGACTTCGTCAAATGGCAGCAACTGGACCTGAACGGCCTGTCCTATGTCCATGGCGACGCCCTGTCGATCGACAAGGTGAGCCTGCTGCAGCCCTATGCACGCTTCATCATCAACGAAGACCGCACCACCAACGTCGACGACCTGCTGATCCCTCAACCGGCGGGTGCGCCGAGCAGCGGCCAGGCCAAGCCAGCCAATACGAGCACTGAAAAGCCGCTGGGCATCCACATCGGCCAGATCGACATCAACGATGGTTCGGCCAACTTCGCTGACCTGACCCTCACGCCCAACTTCGCCACGGCGGTGCAGCAACTCAACGGCCAGATCGGCACCATCGACAACCGTAAGCCGGCGCCGGCCAAGGTGGACGTCAAGGGCAAGGTCGACCGTTACGCCCCGGTCACCATCAAGGGCGCGCTGAACCCGTTCAACCCCCTGGCGAGCCTGGACATCGCCACCAGCTTCAAACGGGTCGAGCTGACCACCCTGACGCCCTACTCCGGCAAGTTCGCGGGCTTCCGCATCCGCAAGGGCCGGCTCAACCTCGACCTGCACTACCTGATCACCAACGGTCAGCTCAAGGCCGAGAACAAGGTGGTGGTCGAGCAGTTGCAGCTGGGTGAGAAGGTGGACAGCCCGGATGCCGTGGACTTGCCGATCCGCCTGGCGGTCGCGCTGCTCAAGGATACCGAGGGCAAGATCTCCATCGAGCTGCCGGTTTCAGGCGACCTGAACAACCCTCAGTTCAGTGTCATGCCGATCGTCTGGCAGACCCTGCGCAACCTAGTGCTGCGCGCGGCCCAGGCGCCGTTCAAGTTCATCGGTGGGCTCATTGCCGGCGGCGGCTCGCAAGACCTTGGCACCGTGAAGTTCGCCCCTGGCTCCAGCGAACTGAGCAGCGATGCTCAGTCGGCCCTGGACAAACTGGCAGCGGCCCTCAAGGAACGCCCGGAACTGCGCCTGGAAATCGAAGGCACCAGCGCCCAGAGCAGCGATGGCCCATTGATTGCCCAGCAACGCCTGGAGCGCGAATACCAGGCCACCTGGTACAAGATGCTCCAGCGCCGCGGTGACAAGGTGCCGGCCAACGCCTCGATGCTGGTGGTCGACGACAGCGACAAGCCGGCCATGCTCGAGGGTATCTATCGCAACCGCCTCAAGCAGCAGCCACCGGCCGAATGGCAGGAGCTCAGCCGCGACGAGCGCACCATCAAGTTGCGCGATGCGGTGATCAAGTCCTGGGCCGAAAGCGCGGCGCTGCTGCGTACCCTCGGCCAGGAACGCGCGAGCAGCATCAAGGATTACCTGGTGGACAAGGGCCAGCTGGAGGATGACCGGGTGTATTTCCTCGATACCACCCTGGGGCAGGCTGAAAGCGATGGCCAAGTCATTACGCCGATGCACCTGGATGCCGAGTAACGGGTAGACCATCGCCGGACAAATCCGCTCCTATAGAACCATTGTGCGAGGTTCCGTGGGAGCGGCGGCGATTCGATTTGCACGCCAGCGCAGCCCGAAGGGCCCCGCGATGGTGGATACCTGAATGAATCAGACCAGCCGTTGCCCGGATACCGCCGGGTGATACAGCGGCTGAACCTTGTTCCCCGCCGGGTCGAGCACATGGAAGCTGCGAGCCCCATCGCCATGGTCGAATGGGCGATCCAGCAGCGTCACGCCATGGGCCTTGAAATAGGCATACCAGGCATCCAGCTCCTCCACGCTGTCGACGATGAACCCGTAGTGGTCCATGGTCTGCAACCCATTGGCCGCCCCTGCGGCACGCCCCAGGGACAGGTTGTCGTTACCGCAGGTCAGGTACACCAGATCTTCATGGGCACGGTGCAGCACCTCCATGCCGAGCAGGTCGACGTAGAAACGCTCGCACTCCTCCAGGTTCGGGACCAGCAGGGCAAGATGGCGCAAGCCATTCAAGCGGCCAGGGCGGACGGATAGATCGGACATGAATTCGGCTCCTGTTATGTATACAATTTAAAGCAGAATTTAAAACAAAAGGATCGCCCTGTGTACAGTTTGTTCATCAAGACCCGCGTCAAACCCGGCAGCGCCGAAGCTTTCCTTTCTGCCATCAAGGTCAATGCCGCCGCCTCGGTCGCCAACGAGCCGGGTTGCTTGGTATTCGATGTGTCCCAGGACAGGGTCGACCCGGATGTGATCTATCTCTATGAGATCTATCGCGACGACGCGGCGTACGAGGCGCATACCCAGACGGCTCATTTCCGCGACAGCAGGCCGCTGGTCGAGCCATTGATCCTGGAGCAGGATTGCTTCGAAAGCGATGTAATCGCCTTCAACCCGGTGCGCCTGGGCGGGGAGTGAACGGGGGACGCGTTGCGGCCTTGTCGCAGCACAAGGCCGCTCCTACGAAGAGGAGCGGCCTGTGAGAAGAGGTGGCCAATTCCTTTTGGCCGACGGGACATCCCTTATTCGGTTTTCAGGCCATCAGCGGATACGTCCTGCACACCTTTGATCTTCTTGGTGATGGCGATCGCCTGCTCTTTCTGCGACTGGGTAATGGCCACATCGGACGACAGGGAGACCACGCCTTTGTTGGTCTCGACCTTGATATCGCTGCCAGGGATGCCTTTCTCTGTCATCAGGTCGGCCTTCACTTTGGTGGTGATCCAAGTGTCTTTGGTCTCTTCCTTGGCCTTGGTCATTTCACCGGCCGCCAGGGTCATTGGAGACTGGGCGGGTTGCTGGGCGAATGCCGCGTTTGCCATGGTCAGGGTCAGGGCGGTGGCAGTAGCGGCAGCAATGGCGAATTTCTTCATGTGAGTCACTCCTGTTGTTCGAAAGGCCTGCGCCGTCAGTCCTGGCGGCAGGTATGAATACCGTTGCACGCGCTGTGCCAGCTTTTCCAGTTCATAAAACCCTTTAAAATCAATTAGTTAAAAACAGTGGTAAGCAATTGCCATCGTGCAATTTGCAAGCCTGGGCAAATTCCTGCATGCAAGATGCAAGCGGGCAAAGTAAAAATCGAGGCGAAAAAAAAGGACTCCGAAGAGTCCTTTTTTTTCATTCGGCGCTTAGACGCCGGAGGCTTTAGCCGCCGCCACGTCCTTGATCGACAGCTTGATACGGCCGCGGTTGTCCACGTCCAGTACCAGCACTTCGACTTCCTGGCCTTCCTTCAGTACGTCGGTGACTTTCTCCACACGCTCGTTGCTGAGCATGGAGATGTGCACCAGGCCGTCTTTGCCCGGCAGGATGTTGACGAAGGCGCCGAAGTCGACGATACGCTCGACCTTGCCCACATAGATCTTGCCGATTTCGGCCTCGGCAGTGATGCCCAGAATGCGCTGCTTGGCAGCTTCTGCGGCTTCCTTGGTTTCGCCGAAGATCTTGATCGAGCCGTCGTCTTCGATGTCGATCGAAGCCTTGGTTTCCTCGCAGATGGCGCGGATGGTGGCGCCGCCCTTGCCGATGACGTCACGGATCTTGTCGGTGTCGATCTTCATGGCCAGCATGGTCGGAGCGTTGGCCGACAGCTCGCTGCGCGACTGGGCGATGATCTGGTTCATCTGGCCGAGGATGTTCAGGCGCGCTTCCAGGGCCTGGCCCAGGGCGATTTCCATGATCTCTTCGGTGATGCCGTTGATCTTGATGTCCATCTGCAGCGCGGTGACGCCTTTGGCGGTACCGGCAACCTTGAAGTCCATGTCGCCCAGGTGGTCTTCGTCACCCAGGATGTCGGTCAGGACCGCGAACTTGTCGCCTTCCTTGACCAGGCCCATGGCGATACCGGCAACCGGCGCCTTCATCGGCACACCAGCGTCCATCAGGGCCAGGGATGCACCGCACACCGACGCCATGGAGCTGGAGCCGTTGGACTCGGTGATTTCCGAAACCACGCGGATGGTGTACGGGAACTCGTCGTCGCTCGGCAGCATGGCCTGGACGCCACGACGGGCCAGACGGCCGTGGCCGATCTCGCGACGGCCGGCGCCGCCCATGCGGCCGCACTCACCGACCGAGAACGGTGGGAAGTTGTAGTGCAGCATGAAGGCGTCCTTCTTCTCGCCTTCGAGGGTGTCCAGCAGCTGGGCGTCACGGGCAGTACCCAGGGTCGCGACAACCAGGGCCTGGGTTTCGCCACGGGTGAACAGGGCCGAACCGTGGGTCTTGGGCAGAACACCGACTTCGATGTTCAGCGGGCGAACGGTGCGGGTGTCACGGCCATCGATACGCGGCTTGCCGTTGACGATGTTTTCGCGGACGGTGCGGTATTCCAGCTCGCCGAAGATGTCCTTGATCTGGCCAGCGGTCGGGCCGGTTTCTTCGTTGGACAGGCGGGCGACGGCCTGGTCGCGCAGCTCGCCCAGACGGTTGTAGCGATCGGCCTTCAGGGTGATGGTGTAGGCCTGGGAGATAGCCTCGCCGAACTCGGCGCGCACCAGGTTCAGCAGCTCGGTATTGGCAGCAGGTGCCTGCCAGTCCCAGGTCGGCTTGCCGGCTTCGGCAGCCAGTTCCTTGACGGCCTGGATCACGGCCTGGAACTCGTCGTGGGCGAACAGTACGGCGCCCAGCATCTGGTCTTCGGTCAGTTCCTTGGCTTCGGACTCGACCATCAGCACGGCGGATTCGGTACCGGCGACGACCATGTCCAGGCTGGACGCCTGCAGTTGCTCGTAGGTCGGGTTCAGCAGGTAGCCGGTGCTTTCATGGAAGGCAACGCGGGCGGCGCCGATCGGGCCTTCGAACGGAATACCGGAGATTGCCAGGGCAGCCGAGGTACCGATCATCGCAGCGATGTCCGGGTCGGTCTTCTTGCTGGTGGAAACCACGGTGCAGACGACCTGCACTTCGTTCATGAACCCTTCTGGGAACAGCGGGCGGATCGGACGGTCGATCAGGCGCGAGGTCAGGGTCTCTTTCTCGGAAGGACGGCCTTCACGCTTGAAGAAACCACCCGGGATCTTGCCGGCGGCGTAGGTCTTTTCCTGGTAGTGAACAGACAGCGGGAAGAAGCCCTTGCCTGGATCGGCCTGCTTGGCACCGACCACGGTCACCAGCACGGTGACATCGTTGTCGACGGTGACCAGTACGGCACCGGTGGCCTGACGGGCGATACGGCCTGTCTCGAGAGTAACGGTCGACTGACCGAACTGGAACGTCTTGATTACCGGGTTCACGGTTTCCTACCTTTTTCAGTGGCTCTGGGGGGAACTTGTTCTTGCGAATTCTTGGGCAGAACGGGGAATCGGCCCCATTGACCGTCCAGATACAACACGAGGCTGGGAGCCTGGCCGCCGCGCGGAAAATCCGCTCAGCACAGCCAGGCTGCCAACCTCGGAGATACGCGTGGCGTGCCTGACGGGAATGCTACCAGGTAGCATTCCCGAAACATGCGACACGCCATGCACACCACTGGCCAGGACGCTATTAGCGACGCAGGCCCAGGCGACCGATCAGGGCGCTGTAACGAGTGGTGTCTTTGCCCTTCAGGTAGTCCAGCAGCTTACGACGCTGGTTGACCATACGGATCAGGCCACGACGGGAGTGGTGGTCTTTCTCGTTGGCCTTGAAGTGGCCTTGCAGCTTGTTGATGTTGGCGGTCAGCAGAGCAACCTGCACTTCCGGGCTACCGGTATCGCCGGCGGCTTGCTGGTATTCGGCAACGATCTGAGCTTTTTCTTCGACGCTGAGGGCCATTTGGCTTCTCCTGATAAACGGATCCCGCGAACGGTCTCCAATAGGCCAGGGACAAGTCCCTGTATTAATGAGAAAGGAGTGACCGTGCCTATTAACAGCCACCCTCGGTTGCGCAGGTTTCGGCCAGAGCCTCGGCCTGCGGTTTCGATCATTCCGACCGAATCAGTCGACGCGGCGCAATTCGCCCGTCTTCGCTCACTTCACCGATACCGATGAAGCGTTCATTGTGATCCTGTACCCGGACCATGCCGAACTGCGGCGCATCCGGGGCGCGAACCGCCTGGCCATGCAGCCAGTAGAACGCACTGTGCTCGGAGAGGCGCACCAGCGGCCAGTCCTGCAGCCCACTGTCGGACGGCATCAGGAAGCGATCGAGCGCTTCGTTGCCGCCGTCTGCGTGGGCCTGCTCGAGAGCCTCGAGGGTCACGGTCTGGGCCAGCTCGAACGGGCCAGCCTGGGTACGACGCAACTCGGCGACATAGGCACCACAGCCCAGCACCTCACCAATATCCTCCACCAGGGTGCGGATATAGGTGCCTTTGCTGCAACCAACCGACAGGCGAACCCGCGTGCCTTCGCACTCGAGCAACTCCAAGCGGCTAATAGTAACAGAACGCGCCTCGCGCTCCACTACCTCTCCTGCACGCGCCAGCTTGTACAGCGGCTGGCCGTCGCGCTTGAGCGCCGAGTACATCGGCGGTACCTGGCTGATTTGACCGCGAAAGCGCGGCAGCACAGCCTCGATATCGGCACGACCAACGGTCACCTCGCGGGTCTGCAGGACTTCGCCTTCGGCATCGCCGGTGCTGGTCGTCTGCCCCAGTTGCATGACCGTCTCATAGCCCTTGTCGGAATCGAGCAGGTACTGGGAGAACTTGGTGGCCTCGCCGAAGCACAGTGGCAACACGCCGGTGGCCAGCGGGTCGAGGCTGCCGGTATGGCCGGCCTTCTCGGCATTGAGCAGCCAGCGAACTTTCTGCAGTGCGGCGTTGGAGGTGAACCCCAGCGGCTTGTCGAGCAGGATGATGCCGCTGACATTGCGGCGGATTCGTTTGACCTGGGCCACCGGTTACTCCTCGGCGTCCGCTTTGTCGGCATCCTTGTGCAGGCGATCTTCGGCCACGGCCCGCTCGATCAGTGCCGACAGGTGGGCACCACGGCTGACACTTTCGTCGAAGTGGAAATGCAGCTGCGGCACGCTGCGCAGTTGCATGACACGGCCCAGGTGCAGGCGCAGGAAGCTCGCGGCGCTGTTGAGCGCCTTGAGCGTCTGCGGCACGGCATCGGCGCCGTCCTGGCCCATGACGGTGATGAAGACCTTGGCATGGCCCAGGTCGCGGCTGACATCCACGGCGGTGATGGTCACCAGGCCGACACGCGGGTCTTTGACTTCACGACGGATCAGCTCGGCCAGCTCGCGCTGCATCTGGTCGCCGATGCGTTGGGTACGGCTATATTCTTTTGCCATTCTTGCTACCTGTAACTAAAGCGGCAAACGCCCGGACAGGCACAAGCCTGACCGGGCGCTACCTTCAGAGGCGCTGCCAGCCGCCCTGGGGCGGGGCCTGCGCCACGCTCGCCCCTTACAGGGTACGAGCCACCTGGACTTTCTCGAAGACCTCGATCTTGTCGCCGACCTTGACGTCGTTGTAGCTCTTGACGCCAATACCGCACTCCATGCCATTACGCACTTCGGAGGCGTCGTCCTTGAAGCGACGCAGCGATTCCAGTTCGCCTTCGAAGATCACCACGTCCTCGCGCAGTACGCGGATCGGACGGTTGCGGTACACGGTACCTTCGATGACCATGCAGCCAGCGATGGCGCCGAACTTCGGCGAGCGGAACACGTCACGCACTTCGGCGACACCCAGGATGTTCTCGCGAACATCGCTGCCGAGCATGCCGGTCAGGGCCTTCTTGACGTCTTCGATGATGTCGTAGATCACGTTGTAGTAACGCATATCCAGACCTTCCTGCTCGACGATCTTGCGCGCACCGGCATCGGCACGCACGTTGAAGCCGAACAGCACCGCGTTGGACGCCAGGGCCAGGTTGGCATCGCTCTCGGTGATACCACCGACACCGCCGCCGACCACGCGCACCTGCACTTCGTCGTTGCCCAGGCCGCCGAGCGAGCCCTGCAGCGCCTCGAGGGAGCCGCGAACATCGGTTTTGAGGACGATGTTGAGGGTCTTCTTCTCTTCCTGACCCATGGTCTCGAAGATGTTTTCCAGCTTGCCGGCGTGAGCACGGGCCAGCTTGACCTCGCGGTACTTGCCTTGACGGAACAGGGCAACTTCGCGGGCCTTCTTCTCGTCCGCGACCACGGACATCTCGTCACCAGCTTCAGGCGTGCCATCCAGGCCGAGGATCTCGACCGGGATCGCCGGGCCGGCTTCCTTCACAGGCTTGCCGTTCTCGTCGAGCATGGCACGCACGCGGCCATAGTTCGAGCCGACCAGGACCATGTCGCCCTGACGCAGGGTACCGTCCTGAACCAGGATGGTCGCCACCGGACCACGGCCCTTGTCCAGGCGCGATTCGACCACGACGCCACGACCTGGAGCGGTCGGGGTCGCGGTGAGCTCGAGGATCTCGGCCTGCAGCAGCACGGCTTCGAGCAGTTCGTCGACGCCGGTACCCATCTTCGCCGATACCTTGACGAACGGGGTATCGCCACCCCAGTCCTCGGAAGTCACGCCTTCGACGGCCAGCTCGTTGCGGATGCGATCGATGTCGGCACCCGGCTTGTCGATCTTGTTCACCGCAACCACCAGCGGTACGCCGGCAGCCTTGGCGTGCTGGACGGCTTCGCGGGTCTGCGGCATCACACCGTCGTCAGCCGCCACCACCAGGATGACGATGTCGGTGGCCTTGGCACCACGGGCACGCATCGCGGTGAACGCGGCGTGGCCAGGGGTGTCGAGGAAGGTGACCATGCCGCGGTCGGTTTCCACGTGGTAGGCACCGATGTGCTGGGTGATACCACCGGCCTCGCCAGCGGCAACCTTGGCACGACGGATGTAGTCGAGCAGCGAGGTCTTACCGTGGTCGACGTGGCCCATGACGGTCACAACCGGTGCACGCGGCTCGACTTCACCTTCGAACTTCAGCGATTCGGCCAGGGAGTCTTCCAAGGCGGTGTCGCTGATCAGGGTCACCTTGTGGCCCAGTTCCTCGGCTACCAGCTGGGCGGTTTCCTGGTCGAGCACCTGGTTGATGGTGACCGGGGTACCCAACTTGAACATGAACTTGACGACTTCGGCAGCCTTGATCGACATCTGCTGCGCCAGTTCCGAGACCGTGATGGTCTCGCCGATGGTCACGTCACGGATGACTGGACCGGTCGGGTTCTGGAAGCCGTGCTGGTTGCGCTTCTTCGGCTTGCCCTTGCCACCGCGGCCGCGACGGAAACCATCGCTCTCTTCATCGGTGGTACGAGGCGCTGCGCGAGGCGTAGGCGCTTTTTCCTTTTCCTTGACCTTGACCTTGATGGAAACGCGCGGGGCTTCGCCACGGCGCTCGCCACCACCACGACGGTCGTCGTCGCGGGTACGGCTTTCGTTGCGGCGGGTCTCGTCCTTCTTGCGCTCGGCGGCACGGGCCGCTGCGTCTTCGGAGACCGGGGCCTCGGCCACTACCGGTGCGGCGACAGGCGCCGGAGCCGGTTCGGCCTTGGCCGCAGGTGCCGCCGAAGCGGTTTCGGCGGCCTGGCGACGAGCCTGCTCTTCAGCGCGCTGGCGTGCTTCGGCGTCGGCTTTCTCGCGGGCAGCGTTCTCCGCTGCACGGCGCTCTTCCAGCTCACGCTTCTGCTCAGCCTGGATTTCTTCCGGGCTGCGCTGCACGAATACTTTCTTCTTGCGTACTTCTACGCTGATGCTCTTGCTACCGGCGACACGCAGGGTGCTGGTGGTCTTGCGCTGCAAGGTGATCTTGCGCGGCTCTTCCGCCTTGCTCTTGTGGCTGCTTTTCAAATGAGTCAGCAGAACCTGCTTTTCATTGTCGGTCACTACCTGACCGGCGTCGGTGTGCGGCAGACCTGCCTCACGCATCTGCTGCAGCAGGCGCTCTACCGGTGCCTCGACCTCTTGGGCCAGTTCTTTCACCGTGACTTGCGTCATGCACTTCTCTCCTCAGGCCACGCCTAATTACTCGAACCAGTGGGCTCGGGCGGCCATGATCAACTTGCCGGCACGCTCTTCGTCGATGCCGTCGATGTCGAGCAGATCGTCAATCGACTGCTCGGCCAGGTCTTCGCGGTTAACCACGCCGCGCACCGCCAGTTCCGCCGCCAAGTCCTTGTCCATACCCTCGAGGGAGAGCAGGTCGTCGGCCGGGTGGGCGTCTGCCAGTTTTTCTTCGGTAGCGATGGCCTTGGTCAACAAACGGTCCTTGGCACGAGCGCGTAGCTCATTGACGATGTCCTCGTCAAAGCCATCGATGTTGAGCATTTCTTCCAACGGTACGTAGGCAATTTCCTCGAGGCTGGTGAAGCCTTCGTCGACCAGCACTTGGGCCAGCTCCTCGTCGACTTCCAGTTCCTCGATGAAGTTGCGCAGGATGTCGCCGGTTTCTGCTTGTTGCTTGGCCTGGATATCCTTTTCGGTCATCACGTTAAGGGTCCAGCCGGTCAGCTGACTGGCCAGGCGAACGTTCTGACCGCCCCGGCCAATGGCCTGGGCCAGGTTGTCTTCGGCGACGGCGATGTCCATCGCATGGGCGTCCTCGTCAACGATGATCGCTGCAACCTCGGCAGGCGACATGGCGTTGATGACGAACTGCGCCGGGTTCTCGTCCCACAGGACGATATCCACACGCTCACCACCCAACTCGCCGGATACGGCCTGGACGCGCGAACCACGCATGCCGATGCAGGCACCTTGCGGGTCGATGCGCTTGTCCTTGGAGCGGACGGCGATCTTGGCACGCGAGCCCGGATCACGGGAGGCGGCCATGACTTCGATGAGGCCTTCGGCGATTTCCGGCACTTCGATGCGGAACAGCTCGATCAGCATCTGCGGCGCAGTGCGCGACAGGATCAGCTGTGGGCCGCGGTTCTCGGTGCGGATTTCCTTGAGCAGTGCGCGCAGGCGCACGCCGACACGGAAGGTCTCACGTGGAATGATGTCTTCGCGGGCCAGCAACGCCTCGGCGTTGTTGCCCAGGTCAACGATGACGTTGTCGCGGGTCACCTTCTTGACGGTGCCGGAGATGATCTCGCCGACACGTTCGCGGTAGGCGTCGACCACCTGGGCGCGCTCGGCTTCGCGAACCTTCTGCACGATCACCTGCTTGGCGGTCTGGGCGGCGATGCGGCCGAACTCGATCGACTCGATCTTCTCTTCGATCACGTCACCTACCTTGGCTTCAGGGTGGGTGTCCTTGATCTTGTCCAGCCAGGTCTCGATCGCCGGGTCATCAAGATCGGCTTCATCGACCACGGTCCAGCGACGGAAGGTCTCGTAGCTACCGGTGTGGCGGTTGATTTCCACACGCAGATCGACTTCGTCCTCAAAACGTTTTTTGGTTGCAGTGGCCAGAGCCACTTCCAGCGCTTCGAAAATGACGCCGGGCGGTACACCTTTTTCGTTGGATACCGATTCAACAACCAGCAGTACTTCTTTGCTCATCGTACGCCTCGCCTTGCGCAAGCCATTGGGCCCGGATAGTCCGCCGGGCCCGGCACGTCTCAGTCAAAACTGGGAATAATATTGGCCTTGTCGATCGAGTCGATCGGCAGCAGGAATTCATGGTTGTCCACCTGGACCACCACATCCTGGTCCTCCACGCCGCGGAGAAGGCCCTGGAAGTTACGACGACCTTCGAAGGGCGTACGCAGCTTGATCTTCACTTGTTCGCCGGCATGCGAGGCAAACTGTTCCAGAGTGAACAGCGGGCGGTCCATGCCAGGAGAGGACACCTCAAGGGTATATTCGTTGGTGATCGGGTCTTCCACATCGAGGATGGCACTGGCTTGACGGCTGACCGCTTCGCAGTCGTCCACCAGGATCCCGCCTTCCTTGTCGATATAGATACGCAGCACCGAATGCTTACCCTGGGAAACGTACTCGATCCCCCAGCATTGATAGCCCAGACCCTCGACCACCGGGGCCAACAAGGCCTGCAACTGTTCTAGCTTGCTCGACACCTGAACCCCCTCGTGCATGCTGTGCAAATAAAAAATGGGCAAAGCGCCCATCCCTGAAAGCGCCGTTGGACAACGACGCGAAGAACTGTTCAGCTAGCAAAAAGCCCCTGAAAAGGGGCTCCGCTGAAGCTGGTTGCGGGGGCTGGATTTGAACCAACGACCTTCGGGTTATGAGCCCGACGAGCTACCAAGCTGCTCCACCCCGCGACAAAGCTGGGGCGAAAGTATAAGACCGAACCCGTTACAGGGTCAATCCGACCTCCACCTGCAAGAAAGCCCGCTAAAGCGGGCTCTCATGCTTCAATTGGTACCGAGAAGGGGACTCGAACCCCTACACCCTATGGGCACAACCACCTCAAGGTTGCGTGTCTACCAATTCCACCACCTCGGCAATACTACTTCTTGAAACCCGTTACTTCTGCTCTTCGGTTGGAGGAGGTACGTCACCAGCGTTGGTGGTTTCGCTCTTCTTCTCCTGGAGCACCGGTACATCATCATTTACTGCCGGCTTCTGCTCTTTGACTTCCAACACTGCTGGATCTGGCAGACCTGCTTGAGTCAGCTGATGAGCTTTCTCTTTAGCGAAGTATCCTAACCCAAGAGCAGTCAAAAAGAAAGTGGCAGCAAGTATAGCAGTAACTTTACTCAAAAAGGTAGCGGAACCTTGGCTTCCGAACACAGTATTTGAAGCACCTGCGCCGAAAGATGCACCTGCTTCCGCACCTTTACCCTGTTGCAGCAACACGAACACTACGAGTGCCACGGCCGCCAACAGATGAAAAACAACTACGACTGTTTCCAGCATTTGTTCAGTTTCCTGCGGCGCGACAAATTGCACCGAATTCGTCTGCGTTCAGGGACGCTCCACCAATGAGCCCCCCATCGATATCCGGCATGCCGAACAGTTCGGCCGCATTGGCCGCCTTCACGCTGCCGCCGTAGAGAAGCTGCACGTTCTGGGCAACTTCAGCGTCCAGCGCCGCCAACTGCGCCCGAATGGCTGCATGCACATCCTGGGCTTGCTGGGGCGAGGCCGTCAGACCTGTGCCGATGGCCCAAACAGGCTCATAGGCGATTACCGCATTGGCAAAAGCGGCAACACCGAACGCGTCGATGATACTGCTCAGTTGACGCCCAACGACTTCGAGCGTCTTGCCTGCCTCGCGCTCCTCGAGGGTTTCCCCTACGCAGAGCACGGGCTTCAAACCACTTGCCTGGGCGGCTGCGAACTTGCGGTTGAGCACTTCTTCGTGCTCGCCAATGACTTGGCGACGCTCCGAATGCCCGATCAACACAAGCTTGCAACCCACTTCAGCCAGCTGAGCCGGTGCAATTTCGCCGGTCAGCGCGCCCTGCTCGGGCTGTACAGCAGAATTCTGGGCTCCGACGATGATCCCCTTCCCTTTCAGCCCATCAACCACTTGGTTGATGAACAGGGCCGGTGGAAACACCGCGACTTCCACACCGCTCGGCAGGGCCAGATTGCTCAAGCCCTCGGTCAGCTCAGCGACGCTGGCGCGGGTACCGTGCATCTTCCAGTTACCAGCTACCATGGGGCGACGCATGCTTTACCTCGTCGGTCAAAGTGGGCGCAGATCTTACCCAACCCGAACTGTGCTGGCAAGCGTCTTTCAGGCACAAACTTCGCTAACCAGCTTGGCCAGCGCCTCGGCATGGCCACGGACCTGATTTTCGTCGTCGCCCTCGACCATTACCCGCACCAACGGCTCGGTGCCGGACTTGCGCAGCAGCACTCGACCACGACCGGCCATGGCCTCGGTGACCTTGGCACTGGCCTCCTGTACGGCAGGGTTTTCCAGCGGGTCGACCTTGCTCGCACCGAAGCGCACATTGATCAACACCTGCGGGCACTTGCGCAGGCCCTGACGGGCCTGGGCCAGGGTCTCGCCGCGACGTTTGAGCGCCATCAACACCTGCAAGGCCGCGATGATCGCATCGCCGGTGGTGGTGTGGTTGCCGCACACCACATGCCCAGAGTTCTCGCCACCGAGCTGCCAGTCACGCTCGAGCAGTTCGGCCATTACGTAGCGGTCGCCGACCTTGGCCCGGGCGAACGGGATATCCAGGTCCTTGAGCGCGAGCTCCAGGCCCAAGTTGCTCATCAGAGTGCCCACCACCCCGCCTTGCAGCCGGCCACGCTCCTTGGCGTCGCGGGCAATGATGTATAGCAGCTCGTCACCGTCGACGATGGCACCGGTATGGTCGACCATCAGCACGCGGTCGCCGTCACCGTCGAAGGCGATGCCCAGGTCGGCATGGCCGACCAGCACGGCAGCCTGCAGCGATTCGATATGGGTCGAGCCACAGCCTTCGTTGATGTTGAGCCCGTCAGGCTGGGCATGCAGCACGGTCACTTCTGCCCCGAGTTCGCGGAAGACGCTTGGCGCTACCTTGTAGGTCGCGCCATGGGCGCAGTCGACCACCAGTTTCAGCCCGTCGAAGCTGGTGCTGCTCGGCACGCTGCTCTTGCAGAACTCGATGTAGCGGCCAGCAGCGTCGTTGATACGCGACACCTTGCCCAGCTTGCTCGATTCGACCACGGTCATGGGCTGGTCGAGCAGTTCCTCGATCATCAGCTCGACCTCGTCGGGCAACTTGGTGCCCTGGCCGGAGAAGAACTTGATGCCGTTGTCGTCGTGCGGGTTGTGCGACGCGCTGATGACGATACCGGCTTCGGCGTGGAAGGTACGGGTCAGGTAGGCGATCGCTGGCGTCGGCATCGGCCCGAGCAGCAACACGTCGGCACCGGCCGCGGACAGCCCGGCCTCGAGGGCCGACTCGAACATGTAACCGGAGATACGGGTGTCCTTGCCCACCAGCACGCGGCAATTGCCCTGCTTGCGGAAGGCCATGCCCGCCGCCCAGCCCAGCTTCAGCATGAAGTCAGGCGTGATCGGGTATTCGCCGACGCGGCCACGGATGCCGTCGGTACCAAAGTATTTTCTGCTCATAGGGACTCCAATGTTCTTATTCGGCGTTCTGCACCGCGGCAATCATGCGTACCACGTCGACGGTCTCGGCCACATCGTGCACGCGCAGGATGCTCGCACCCTTGGTCATGGCCAACGCCGCCAGTGCCAAGCTGCCGTATAGCCGCTCACCGACAGGACGATCCAGCGTGAGGCCGATCATGCTCTTGCGCGAGACGCCAACCAACAGCGGCCGCCCCAGGCGGTAGAGCACTTCCATGTGTTTGAACAGGCTGAGGTTGTGTTCGAGCGTCTTGGCGAAACCGAAGCCCGGATCGAGGATGATCCGCCCGGCATCGATCCCAGCGGCCGCGCACGCCGCCATTCGCTCTTCAAGATAGCGCGCCACATCCACGGACACATTGTCGTAGTGTGGATTGTCCTGCATGTTGCCCGGCTCGCCGCGCATGTGCATCAGGCACACCGGTAGGCCGGTGTCCGCCGCGGCATCGAGCGCTCCGTCGCGCTCCAGGGCGCGCACATCGTTGATCAGGCCAGCACCCAGGCGGGCCGACTCACGCATGACGGCAGGCGTGGAGGTATCGACCGAGATGATCACATCGAGGCGACTGTTGATCGCCTCGACCATGGGCGCCACCCGCTCCAGCTCTTCAGTGGGCGAGACCGCGCGCGCCCCGGGACGAGTGGACTCGCCACCGATGTCGATCAGGGTCGCGCCGGCCGCCACCATTGCCTCGGCATGGCGCAAGGCTTCGTCGCGCTGGCTGAAGCGCCCGCCGTCGGAGAAGGAATCGGGGGTGACATTGAGGATACCCATGACATGGGTACGGGACAAATCAAGAACCCGGTTGCCGCAAGGCAACCGGGTCGGGTACTGCTGTGAGCTCATAGGTGCCCTTAGTGTTGAGCCGCTGGACCGCCGATCGGCGACTCCGGACGATCACCCTGGGAGGCCTGGTTGCCGGAGGTGCCGGCATCGTTGTCCCAGTCGCGAGGCTCGCGCGGCGTGCGACCAGCCATGATGTCGTCGATCTGGTCGGCATCGATGGTCTCGTATTTCATCAAGGCCTCGGCCATGGCATCGAGCTTGTCGCGGTTGTCGGTCAGGATCTGCTTGGCCGTGGCGTAGCAGTGATCGATGATGCTACGCACTTCGGAGTCGATCAGCTTGGCCGTCTCGCCCGACACGCTGGCATGCTGGCTCGCCGCGCTGCGGCCGAGGAACACCTCGCCCTCCTCTTCGGCATACATCAGTGGGCCGAGCTTCTCGGACAGCCCCCACTTGGTGACCATGTTTCGCGCGATCTGGCTGGCACGCATGATGTCGTTGGAGGCACCGGTAGTGACGCCATCGAAGCCCAGGGTCATTTCCTCGGCGATACGGCCGCCATACAACGAGCAGATCTGGCTGACCAGCGCACGCTTGGACAGGCTGTAGCGGTCTTCCTCGGGGAGGAACATGGTCACGCCCAGCGCGCGACCGCGCGGGATGATCGAGACCTTGTAGACCGGGTCGTGCTCGGGAACGATGCGACCGACGATGGCATGCCCTGCCTCGTGGTAGGCCGTGTTCTGTTTTTCCTTCTCGGACATGACCATGGTCTTGCGCTCGGCGCCCATCATGATCTTGTCCTTGGCCAGCTCGAACTCCTTCATCTCGACCAGGCGCTTGCTGGCGCGGGCGGCGAACAGCGACGCCTCGTTGACCAAGTTGGCGAGGTCGGCACCGGAGAAGCCGGGGGTACCGCGGGCAATGACGGCGGCATTGACGTTTTCGCCGACCGGCACCTTGCGCATATGCACCTTGAGAATCTGCTCACGGCCGCGGATATCCGGCAGGCCGACCACCACCTGGCGGTCGAAACGGCCAGGACGCAGCAGCGCCGGGTCCAGGACGTCCGGACGGTTGGTGGCGGCGATCACGATGATACCGTCGTTCATCTCGAAGCCGTCCATCTCCACCAGCAACTGGTTGAGGGTCTGTTCGCGCTCGTCGTGACCGCCACCCATGCCGGCACCACGATGGCGACCGACGGCGTCGATCTCGTCGATGAAGATGATGCACGGCGCGTGCTTCTTCGCCTGCTCGAACATGTCACGGACACGGCTGGCACCGACGCCGACGAACATTTCGACGAAATCGGAACCGGAAATGGTGAAGAACGGCACCTTGGCCTCGCCTGCGATGGCCTTGGCCAGCAGGGTCTTACCGGTACCGGGCGGGCCGACCATCAGCACGCCACGCGGGATACGGCCACCCAGGCGCTGGAACTTGCCAGGGTCGCGCAGGAACTCGACCAGCTCGCCAACCTCTTCCTTGGCCTCGTCGCAGCCGGCGACGTCAGCCAGGGTGGTCTTGACCTGGTCTTCGGACAACAGGCGCGCCTTGCTCTTGCCGAAGCTCATCGGGCCGCCCTTGCCGCCCGCACCGCCCTGCATCTGGCGCATGAAGAACATGAATACGGCGATGATCACCAGAATCGGGAAGCTGGCCACCAGCAACTGGGTCCAGATGCTCTGTTGCTCAGGCTGCTTGCCTTCGACGGTGACATGATTGTCGACCAGGTCGCCGATCAGGCCGTTGTCGGTGATGGCCGGACGGATGGTCTTGAAGTTGTCGCCATCGGTGCGCTTACCGGTAATGACGTAGCCATCGACGGTGACGCGCTCGACCTTACCGTCCTTGACCTGCTGGATGAAGTCGGAGTAGTTGAGGGTCTGCGGCTCGTTCGGGCTGGAGAAGTTGTTCATCACCGTCACGAGGACCGCCGCGATGATCAACCACAGGATCAGATTCTTTGCCATGTCGTTCAATTAGCTACCCTCTGAGGCCGGCGCACGACGCAGCCGTGCCTCGCATGATATTCACCGCCCTAACTTACTACATTACCCACGCATCCGCAGGCGCCGTCTGTAACCCTTTGTGAAAGCTAGACTACACGAAGTTCGGACGATCCTGACGGAACCGCCGATTGGAAATAACTATCGGAGGCCCCGCAAAACGCTACTCACGCCCCTTTGAAGCCGCGGCCCAACAGGTACTGCTCGCGGGATCGATCCCGCGAGGACGAAGGCTTGCGCATCTGCACCTTGTCGAACTTGCTGCGCACGTCCTTGAGGTACTGGTCGAAACCTTCACCCTGGAAGATCTTGATCAGGAAGTCCCCACCAGGGCGCAACACGCGGGTCGCAAGGTCCAGGGCCAGTTCGCAGAGGAACATGGCACGCGGCATGTCCACGGCGGGCGTCCCACTCATATTGGGGGCCATGTCGGAAATCACAAGGTCCACGTGCGAATCACCCACCGCCTCGAGGATACGCTGGAGCACTTCGTCCTGGGTAAAATCGCCCTGAATGAAGGTAACGTCGGGGATCGAGTCCATTTCCAGGATGTCCGAGGCGATCAGGCGCCCTTGCCCGCCGATCAGACGACTGGTCACTTGGGACCAGCCACCCGGGGCCGCGCCCAGGTCGATCACGCTCATGCCTGGGCGGATCAATTTGTCCTTTTCCTGGATCTCCAGCAGTTTGTAGCTCGCGCGCGAGCGGTAGCCGTCCTTCTGCGCCTGTTTGACGAAAGGATCGTTGAAATGCTCTCTCAGCCAGTTATGGCTGCTTTTGGAACGTTGCGCCACAGGGCACCTCGATGATATGCGTCGTGATTGACTGGGCGGAGCCAGTGGCCCTCGGGTAAAATGGCCACCAATTTTACAGAATCAGACGAAAAGGGTCAGATTATGCCGCTCAATAACGAGCAGAAGAAACAATACAAATCGATTGGTCACGACCTGAAGCCGGTCTTGATCGTCGCTGGTAATGGTTTGAACGAAGGCGTGGTCGCCGAACTGGAGCGCGCCCTGACCGATCACGAGCTGATCAAGGTCGAGATCCGCTCGGAAGACCGCGAAGAGCGTGCCGCCGCCATCGCCGAACTGTGCAAGGCCGGCCGCGCCGAGCTGGTGCAGACCATCGGCAAGAAGGCGCTGATCTACCGCAAGAACCCGCAGCCGAACAAGCAGCTGTCCAATATCCACCGTTACAAGTAACGGCAAAGGGGCTGCTACGCAGCCCATCGCCGGCAAGCCAGCCCCCACAGGTACGGCGCATGGCTTGAATTCGATGCGGTCGGTGTGGGAGCCGGCTTGCCGGCGATGGGCCACAAAGCGGCCCCAGCAATCTCGAACCGTTTAGCGGCGCGCCTTGACCGGGACCGGCTGGGCCACCAGTACGATGCCGGAAAACCCCAGCACCAGGAAACAGAACATCTGCCACCGCTCGCCCACGGAAATCCCATAGCGCAGCGTGTAGTAGCCGACACAGGCTCCGAAGCCAAGCAACAGCATCTGGCCACGGAACTGCCGCCACCAGGCCGCCAGGCCGTCCACCCTCGCCAATACCGCCAGCTGGGTAATCAACCCGAGCAACGCGACGCCGATCAACCAGCGATCGATCTGCGCAGCCACGTCCTGCACGAGCAACGGCGCAAGGCCGGTGACCTTGAGCGCCGGCACCAGCCCCACGTGAAAGACCCACAGGCCGCCGACCCAGAAGACCTGGGCCAGCTGCCAGAGGATCCCTTCGAGCGATGGCGCCCGTGGATGACGGTCAGATGTGCTTGACTTCGACAATCTCGTACTCGACCGTGCCGTTTGGTGTCTTGACGACAACGGTGTCACCCTCTTCCTTGCCGATGATGGCACGGGCAATCGGCGCACTGTTCGAGAGCTTGCCTTTCTTCACGTCCGCCTCGTCCTCGCCCACGATCTGGTAGGTAACCTGATCGCCGGTCTCGGTGTTCTCCAGGTCCACGGTGGTCCCGAAGATCACTTTCCCGGTATGAGCAATGGTGGTGACGTCGATCACCACCGAGTTCTGCAGGCGCCCCTCGATGTCACGGATACGCGCCTCGACCATGCCTTGCTCCTCGCGGGCGGCATGGTATTCGGCGTTTTCCTTGAGGTCACCCAGCTCACGGGCCTCGCCGATCGCCTGGCTCAGGCGCGGGCGCTCGGTCTTGCTCAAGAAGAGCAGTTCCTCTTCCAGGGCGCGAGCGCCCTGGACGGTCATCGGGTACTTGGTAATGCTCATGCGTTCAATCCTGCGTGCAGATCCTGCAAGCGACGGACGGTCTTCTCGGGACCGAACTTCAGCGCTTCGCAGATGGCTTCACCCGCCGCAATGGTCGTGGTGCAGTAGATCTTGTGCTGCAGCGCATTGCGACGAATCGAGTAGGAATCGGCGATCGACTGGCGGCCTTCGGTGGTGTTGATGATCAGCGACACTTCATCGTTCTTGATCATGTCGACCACGTGCGGGCGACCTTCGGTCACCTTGTTCACGCGGCGCACCTTCAGGCCTGCCGCCTCGATGACCTTGGCGGTGCCCGCGGTAGCGACCACTTCGAAGCCCAGGGCGATCAGGTCGCGGGCGACGCCAGCCACTTGTGGCTTGTCGTCGTCACGTACGCTGATGAACGCGGTACCGCTGCTTGGCAGGATTTCGCTGGCGCCCATCTGGGCCTTGGCGAAGGCTTCACCGAAGCTGTCGCCGACACCCATGACTTCACCGGTGGATTTCATCTCAGGGCCGAGGATCGGGTCAACACCCGGGAACTTGGCGAACGGGAAGACGGCTTCCTTGACGCTGTAGAAGTTCGGGATGATTTCCTTGGTGAAGCCCAGCTCTTTCAGGGTCTTGCCGGCCATGACACGGGCCGCGATCATCGCCAGGGAGGTGCCGATGCACTTGGAGACGAACGGCACGGTACGCGAAGCGCGCGGGTTGACCTCGATCACGTAGATCTTGTCGCCCTGCAGGGCCAGCTGCACGTTCATCAGACCGACGACGCCCAGCTCCAGGGCCATCTTGCGTACCTGCTCGCGGACTTCGTCCTGGACATTGGCCGGCAGCGAGTACGGCGGCAGCGAGCACGCGGAGTCACCGGAGTGCACGCCGGCCTGCTCGATGTGCTGCATGATCGCGCCGATCACCACGTCGGTGCCGTCGCAGACCGCATCCACATCCATCTCGATGGCGCAGTTGAGGAAGTGGTCGAGCAGTACCGGGCTGTCGTTGGACACCTGGACCGCTTCACGCAGGTAGCGCTTGAGCTCGTCCAGTTCGTAGACGATTTCCATGGCACGGCCGCCCAGTACGTAGGACGGGCGGACCACCAGCGGGTAACCGATGTCGCCAGCGGCGCGAATGGCTTCGTCTTCGCTGCGCACGGTGGCGTTTGGCGGCTGGCGCAGGTTCAGGCGCTGGACCATCTGCTGGAAGCGCTCACGGTCTTCGGCACGGTCGATGGCGTCCGGGCTGGTACCGATGATTGGCACGCCGGCTTCTTCCAGGGCGCGCGCCAGCTTCAGCGGGGTCTGGCCGCCGTAGTGGACGATGACGCCTTTTGGCTTCTCGACGCGGCAGATTTCCAGCACGTCTTCCAGGGTCAGCGGCTCGAAGTACAGGCGGTCGGAGGTGTCGTAGTCGGTGGAGACGGTTTCCGGGTTGCAGTTGACCATGATGGTCTCGTAACCGTCTTCACGCAGCGCCAGGGCCGCGTGCACGCAGCAGTAGTCGAACTCGATGCCTTGGCCGATACGGTTCGGGCCACCGCCAAGGATCATGATCTTGTCGCGGGTCGACGGGTTGGCCTCGCACTCTTCCTCATAGGTGGAGTACAGGTAGGCGGTGTCGGTAGCGAATTCGGCGGCGCAGGTGTCGACGCGCTTGTAGACCGGCAGTACTTCCAGCTTGTGGCGGTGACGACGCAGGTTCTTGTCGGTCACGCCCAGCAGCTTGGCCAGACGCTGGTCGGAGAAGCCCTTGCGCTTGAGACGCAGCATCAGCGCCTTGTCGATGGCGGCCAGGCCCAGGGTCTTGACCTTCTCTTCTTCCTGGATCAGGTCTTCGATCTGCACCAGGAACCAGTGGTCGATCTTGGTCAGGGCGAAGATTTCGTCACGGCTCATGCCGGCACGGAAGGCATCGGCAACGTACCAGATACGCTCGGCGCCCGGCACGGTCAGCTCGCGCTTGAGGATGCTCGGGGTTTCCGGGTTGGCCAGGTCGACTTTCGGGTCCAGGCCGCAGGCGCCGACTTCCAGGCCGCGCAGGGCTTTCTGCATGGACTCCTGGAAGGTACGGCCGATGGCCATGACCTCACCCACGGACTTCATCTGGGTGGTCAGGCGGGCGTCGGCTTTCGGGAACTTCTCGAAGGCGAAGCGCGGCAGCTTGGTGACCACGTAGTCGATGGAGGGCTCGAAGGACGCCGGGGTGCGGCCGCCGGTGATGTCGTTCTGCAGCTCGTCGAGGGTGTAGCCGACCGCCAGCTTGGCGGCGATCTTGGCGATCGGGAAGCCGGTGGCTTTCGAAGCCAGGGCCGAGGAGCGCGACACCCGCGGGTTCATCTCGATCACGACCATGCGGCCGGTGTTCGGGCAGATACCGAACTGGACGTTGGAACCGCCGGTTTCGACGCCGATCTCGCGCAGCACCGCCAGGGAGGCGTTGCGCATGATCTGGTATTCCTTGTCGGTGAGGGTCTGCGCCGGGGCGACGGTGATCGAGTCGCCGGTGTGCACGCCCATCGGGTCGAAGTTCTCGATGGAGCAGACGATGATGCAGTTGTCCTTCTTGTCGCGGACAACCTCCATCTCGTATTCCTTCCAGCCGATCAGCGACTCGTCGATCAGCAGCTCCTTGGTCGGCGACAGGTCCAGGCCGCGGGCGCAGATTTCTTCGAATTCTTCACGGTTGTAGGCGATGCCGCCGCCGGTGCCACCCATGGTGAACGATGGGCGGATGATGCACGGGAAGCCCAGGCGCTCGAGCACCGCATTGGCTTCTTCCATGCTGTGGGCGATACCGGAGCGCGGGCACTCCAGGCCGATGGCCTTCATTGCCTGGTCGAAGCGCGAACGGTCTTCGGCCTTGTCGATGGTGTCGGCGTTGGCGCCGATCATTTCCACGCCGAACTTCTCCAGCACGCCGTGGCGCTCGAGGTCCAGGGCGCAGTTCAGAGCGGTCTGGCCGCCCATGGTCGGCAGCAGCGCGTCAGGACGCTCCTTTTCGATGATCTTGGCCACCGATTGCCATTTGATCGGCTCGATGTAGGTGGCGTCGGCCATGGCCGGGTCGGTCATGATGGTGGCTGGGTTGGAGTTCACCAGGATGACGCGGAAGCCTTCCTCGCGCAGGGCTTTGCAGGCCTGGGCGCCGGAATAGTCGAATTCGCAGGCCTGGCCGATCACGATCGGGCCAGCGCCGAGAATCAGGATGCTTTTGATATCTGTACGTTTTGGCATGGGTTGTCACTCAAATCCGCGGGTCAGTCGGCAAGCCGTCTTGAACAATCTGGGTCAGGCGCTTCCGGGCGCGGCGTTTGCCGCCCCGGGGCCTTGATGCAGGATGCTCAGCGGCGCTTGGCCATGGCATCGATGAAACGATCGAACAGTGGCGCGACGTCGGTCGGGCCTGGGCTCGCTTCAGGGTGGCCCTGGAAGCTGAACGCGCTCTTGTCGGTACGCTCGATACCCTGCAGGGTGCCGTCGAACAGCGACTTGTGGATGGCGCGGACATTGCCCGGCAGGGTGGCTTCGTCGACGGCGAAACCGTGGTTCTGGCTGGTGATCATGACCACGCCGCTGTCCAGGTCCTGGACCGGGTGGTTGGCACCGTGGTGGCCGTGGCCCATCTTCACGGTCTTGGCGCCGGAAGCCAGGGCCAGCAGCTGGTGGCCGAGGCAGATGCCGAAGACTGGGATATCGGTCTCGAGGATGTCCTTGATCGCCTGGATTGCGTAGTCGCACGGCTCGGGGTCGCCAGGGCCGTTGGAGAGGAACACGCCATCAGGGTTCAGGGCGAGGACTTCGCTGGCTGGGGTCTGGGCCGGCACCACGGTCAGGCGGCAGCCACGGGCGACCAGCATGCGCAGGATGTTCAGCTTGACGCCGTAGTCGTAGGCCACCACGTGGTAGGGCAGGTCCGCCGCTTCCAGGGTCGGGTGGCTGTCGCTTTCCAGGTTCCACACACTGGAGCGCCACTCGTAGCGGTCCTTGGTGGACACTTCCTTGGCCAGGTCCATGCCCTTGAGGCCTGGGAAGGCGCGGGCAGCGGCGATGGCGGCTTCTTCGCTGATGTCGTCACCGGCCAGGATGCAGCCGTTCTGAGCGCCTTTTTCGCGCAGGATACGGGTCAGGCGGCGGGTATCGATGCCGGCGATGGCCACGACGTTGTTGGCTTTCAGGTAGTCAGGCAGCGACTGGGTGTTGCGCCAGTTGCTGGCCAGCAGCGGCAGGTCACGGATGACCAGGCCGGCGGACCAGACGCGATTGGACTCGGCGTCTTCAGGGGTGGTGCCGGTGTTGCCGATGTGTGGGTAAGTCAGGGTGACGATTTGCTGGGCGTAGGAAGGGTCTGTAAGGATTTCCTGGTAGCCGGTCATAGCGGTGTTGAACACCACCTCACCAACGGTTTGACCGTCGGCTCCGATGGCTTCACCGCGAAAAATGCTGCCATCGGCAAGGGCGAGTATGGCTGGCTTAGTCAAGAAGACCTCCCGTAAATCAAGCCTGAAAGGGCGATCGCAGGTTGCAAAAAAGCGGAATGACGTATGGACACGTCACCCCGCTTTTATGCTGAATTTGTCTGCGCGCTTTTAGTGGACACACTAAAGCTGTAGCTTACAGAAAATTACGTTTTAGGTCTACCGCGTATGTGTCTCTGAGACACAGGAATGCGACAGATGACTCCGCCCCACAAACGCAGCAAACCCGCAGGAGCGGCCTTGTGCCGCGAAAGGGTCGCGAAGCGACCCCATTACGATCAGCGCAGCTCGAGCACGTCTTGCATGTCGTACAGCCCCGGTTCGCGCCCATCCAGCCACAGCGCAGCACGCACCGCGCCCTTGGCGAAAGTCATGCGGCTGGAGGCCTTGTGGGTGATCTCGACGCGCTCGCCTTCCGCGGCGAACAGCACGGTGTGATCACCTACCACGTCACCAGCACGCACCGTGGCGAAACCGATGGTCTGGCGATCACGAGCACCGGTCTGGCCTTCGCGACCATAGACCGCCACCTCGCCCAGGTCACGACCCAGCGCCTGGGCCACGACCTCACCCATGCGCAGCGCGGTACCGGACGGCGCATCGACCTTGTGCCGGTGGTGCGCTTCGATGATTTCAATGTCCACCTCGTCACCCAGCACCCGCGCCGCAGTATCGAGCAGCTTCAGGCACAGGTTGACGCCAACGCTGAAGTTGGCGGCGAAGACGATCGGGATCTCCTTGCCCGCCTCGGCCAGCTGCTCCTTTTCCTCCGGCGTGAAGCCGGTGGTGCCGATCACCATGGCCTTGCCCGCCTTGCGGCAGAACGCGAGATTCTTCAGGGTCACCGACGGGTGGGTGAAATCGATCAGCACGTCGAATTCGTCAGCGACCTTGGCCAGGTCACCACAGATTTCCACGCCGATGCGCCCCAACGCCGCGAGCTCGCCTGCATCGGCACCGACCAGGGTGCTGTCAGGGCGGTCGATTGCCGCCGTCAGGCCCGCCTGGGGCGCCTGTTGCTGCACGGCTTCGACGAGGGTCTTGCCCATCCGCCCCGCCGCGCCCATCACTGCAATACGTCGCATAGCCTGTTCCTTGTCAGAGATCGCCGAAGAAGCGCTTCACACCCTCGAACCAGCCGCTGGCCTTGGGCGAATGGGAGCTGTCGCCTTCCAGCGAGTCACGCAGCTCCTCGAGCAGCTCGCGCTGGCGGCGGCTCAGGTTGACCGGCGTTTCCACCGCCACGCGGCACAGCAGGTCGCCCGCCGCACCACCACGCACCGGGGCCACGCCCTTGCCGCGCAGGCGGAACTGCTTGCCGGTCTGGGTGCCTTCCGGGATCTTGAGCTTGACCCTGCCATCGAGGGTCGGCACTTCCAGTTCGCCACCAAGGGCGGCATCGGTGTAGCTGATCGGCACTTCGCAGTACAGGTGCTTGCCGTCACGCTGGAAGATCGCGTGCTCACGCACATTGATGACCACGTACAGGTCGCCGGTCGGGCCGCCATGGGTACCCGCCTCGCCCTCGCCGGACAGACGGATGCGATCGCCGGTATCGACACCGGCCGGCACCTTGACCGACAAGGTCTTGTATTCCTCGACACGGCCTTCGCCATGGCAGGAAGCGCACGGATCGGTGATGATCTTGCCCTGGCCATGGCAGCGCGGGCAGGTCTGCTGCACAGAGAAGAAGCCCTGCTGCATGCGCACCTGGCCGATACCGCCGCAGGTCGGGCAAGTCGCCGGGGCCGAGCCCTTCTTGGCGCCGGAGCCGTCGCACGGCTTGCAGTTGACCAGCGTCGGTACACGGATGCTGACCGTGGTACCGCGCACCGCTTCCTCAAGGTTCAGCTCCAGGGTGTAGCGCAGGTCGCTGCCGCGCTGGGCGCCGCCACGTCCACCGCCGCGACCGCCACCGAAGAAATCACTGAACACATCGCCGAAGATGTCGGAGAAGTTGGCGCCACCGAAGCCGGCACCACCGCCACCCATGCTCGGGTCGACGCCGGCATGGCCATACTGGTCGAACGCCGCGCGCTTGCTCGCGTCAGACAGCACTTCGTAGGCCTCATTGGCCTCCTTGAACTTGTCTTCCGACTCTTTATCGCCCGGGTTGCGGTCCGGGTGGTACTTCATCGCCAGGCGGCGATAAGCCTTCTTGAGGTCTGCTTCGCTGGCGCCGCGCTCGACACCCAGTACCTCATAATAATCACGCTTGGACATAGGTCATTTGCACCTTGTTGGGCGTCTGGCATCTGCGCCGCGCCATCAACACCTGCCGCCCCTCGGCGCTGACAGATGCTGTAAAAAATCTCGAATTCCAGATACGCCAACGCGGGAGCAAGCCCCCGCGCGGCGACATCCTACCAGCTCACCGACAATCGACGGTGAGCCGGCCGACAACATGCAGGGATTACTGCTTGTTGTTGTCTTTCACTTCTTCGAACTCGGCGTCGACCACGTCGTCGTGCTTGGCTTCCGGCTCGGCCTGCTGCGCGCCGCCCTGAGGCTGTTCGGCCTGCTGCTCGGCGTACATCTTCTGGGCAACCGGGGCGGACACCTTGGACAGCTCCTCGACCTTGGCTTCGATCGCGGCCTTGTCGTCGCCTTTGACAGCGGCTTCCAGGGCAACGACGGCAGCCTCGATGGCAGCCTTCTCTTCGGCGGTGACCTTGTCACCAGCGTCGGCAACCATCTTGCGGGTCGAGTGAACCAGCGCGTCACCCTGGTTACGGGCAGCGGCCAGCTCTTCGAACTTGCGGTCTTCCTCGGCGTTGGCTTCGGCGTCACGCACCATGCGCTCGATTTCTTCGTCCGACAGGCCGGAGTTGGCCTTGATCACGATCGACTGGGTCTTGCCGGTGGCCTTGTCCTTCGCACCGACGTGCAGGATGCCGTTGGCGTCGATGTCGAAGGTCACTTCGATCTGCGGCACGCCACGCGGAGCCGGCGGAATGTCGGCCAGGTCGAACTTGCCCAGCGACTTGTTCTGCGCAGCCTGCTTACGCTCACCCTGCAGCACGTGGATGGTCACGGCGCTCTGGTTGTCGTCGGCAGTCGAGAACACCTGCGACTTCTTGGTCGGGATGGTGGTGTTCTTCTCGATCAGCGCGGTCATCACGCCACCCATGGTTTCGATACCCAGGGTCAGCGGGCTGACGTCCAGCAGCAGTACGTCCTTGACGTCGCCGGCCAGTACGGCGCCCTGGATGGCAGCACCCATGGCCACGGCTTCGTCCGGGTTGACGTCCTTGCGCGCTTCCTTGCCGAAGAAGTCGGCAACGGCTTTCTGTACCAGCGGCATACGGGTCTGGCCACCGACCAGGATCACGTCGTCGATCTTGCTGACGTCGATACCGGCGTCCTTCAGGGCGATGCGGCAAGGCTCGATGGTGCGCTTGACCAGGTCTTCGACCAGCGACTCCAGCTTGGCACGGGAGATCTTCACGTTCAGGTGCTTAGGACCGGTCGCGTCTGCAGTGATGTACGGCAGGTTGACGTCGGTCGACTGAGCGGACGACAGCTCGATCTTGGCCTTTTCAGCGGCTTCCTTCAGGCGCTGCAGGGCCAGCGGGTCGTTCTTCAGGTCCATGCCGGACTCTTTCTTGAACTCGTCGACGAGGTAGTCGATCAGGCGCATGTCGAAGTCTTCGCCACCCAGGAAGGTGTCGCCGTTGGTGGCCAGTACTTCGAACTGGTGCTCACCGTCGACTTCGGCGATTTCGATGACCGAGACGTCGAAGGTACCACCACCGAGGTCATAGACGATGACGGTGTGGTCGCCCTTGGCCTTGTCCATGCCGTAGGCCAGCGCAGCGGCGGTCGGCTCGTTGATGATGCGCTTGACGTCCAGGCCGGCGATGCGACCTGCGTCCTTGGTGGCCTGGCGCTGGCTGTCGTTGAAGTAGGCCGGAACGGTGATGACCGCTTCGGTGACCGGCTCGCCGAGGTAGTCTTCGGCGGTTTTCTTCATTTTCTTCAGGACTTCGGCGCTGATCTGCGGAGGCGCCATTTCCTTGCCGCTGGCTTCGACCCAGGCGTCGCCATTGCTGGCCTTGACGATCTTGTACGGCACCAGCTTGATGTCTTTCTGCACGACGTCTTCTTCGAAGCGGCGGCCGATCAGGCGCTTCACTGCGAACAGGGTGTTGTGCGGGTTGGTGACGGCCTGGCGCTTGGCCGACTGGCCGACCAGGATTTCGCCATCGTTGGCGTAGGCCACGATCGAAGGGGTGGTACGCGCGCCTTCGGCGTTCTCGATGACCTTGACGTTACCGTTTTCCAGGATGGAGACGCACGAGTTGGTGGTCCCCAGGTCGATACCGATGATTTTGCCCATGTTTACTCTCCCGAAACTTGAATTTGGTAGCAGCGACTACTTTGGCCAACTGCGGTAATACTTGAATGCTTGACACCTAGATGGGGATGCCCGGAAGGATTTCAAGCCTTTTCGTCGATCGATGGCTGGGGCGCTGCCGGCGCCTTGCTGACCACCACCATGGCGGGGCGCAGCAGGCGACCATTGAGCAGGTAACCCTTCTGGAACACCTTGAGCACGCTGTTGGGCTCGACCTCGGCGCTTTCCTGCATGGCCATGGCCTGGTGGTGTTCGGCGTTGAATGGTTCGCCGTGCGGGTCGACCGCCTCGAGGTTGTAGCGCTTGAGGGTGTCGTGGAACATCTTCAGGGTCAGCTCGATGCCTTCGCGCATCGGCTTGATGGTCTCGTCGTCGGCGCTGGACAGCTCCAGGCCACGCTCCAGGCTGTCGACCACCGGCAACAGGTCGCCGGCGAACTTCTCCAGGGCGAACTTGTGGGCCTTCTCGACGTCCTGTTCGGCGCGACGGCGGATGTTCTGCAATTCGGCGGCGGTACGCAGGGACTGGTCCTTGGCGGCGGCCAGCTGCTCCTCGAGCACTTGGACGCGGGCACCGAGATCCTCTGCACCAGCCTCTTCGGCGTTAAGGTTCTTCTCATCCAGCTGTTCGTCAGCCATTAGGTTTCTCCTCCGCAATTTCTGATGGGCGAGCCGAGCTCGTCTTGTCTTGCCGGCTATATGGGGTCGGAAAAACCGGGTTCAAGGGGCACGCTGCTTTTCGTGGCCAGGCCTGTTCGCTCTGCGGGGATTGGCAGGCCTGAAAAAAGTACTGTATAAATAACCAGACAAAACCCTTCGGGAGCCGCCCCATGCTGGTGCACCTGTCCATTCACAACTACGCCATCGTCGAACACCTTGACCTCGAGCTTGCCCGCGGCATGAGCGTGATCACCGGCGAGACCGGCGCAGGCAAGTCGATCATGCTCGACGCCCTCGGCCTGGCCCTGGGCGATCGCGCCGACAGCGGCGTGGTGCGCCCAGGCGCGGACAAGGCGGACATCCTCGCCACCTTCGACCTGGACGAGATCCCGGAGGCGCGCAACTGGCTCGCCGAGCGCGACCTGGACAGCGCCGGCCCGTGCATCCTGCGCCGGGTGATCACCGGTGAAGGCCGCAGCCGTGGCTATATAAATGGCACGCCCTGCCCGCTGGGCGACCTCAAGGCACTCGGTGAACTGCTGATCGACATCCACAGCCAGCACGAGCACCAGTCCCTGCTCAAGACCGACACCCATCGCCGCCTGGTGGACGAATATGCCGGAGCCATCGACCTGGCCCGCCAGGTGCACCTGGCCGCCCAGCGCTGGCGCCAGACCCGCCTGGAGCTCGAGCGCCTGTCCAATTCCGGCGACGAGCAACGTGCCCGCCACCAGCTGCTCAGCTACCAGTTGGAGGAACTGGACAACCTCGGCCTGGGCGAGAACGAGCTGGAGCAGCTGGAACAGGAACACAAGAGCCTGACCAACGCCGAGGCGTTGTTCGGCATCTGCCGCCAGGTTATCGACCAATGCAGCGAAAGCGACTCTGGCAATGTGCTCAGCGCCCTGACGGCCAGCCTCAACCGCCTGAGCGCCGTGGCCAACGCGCCCAAGGCGCTCGGTGAAGCAGCCAACCTGATCGCCAGCGCACAGATCCAGGTCGAAGAGGCCGTGGGCGAACTCAACCGCTTCCTCGATCATTTCGATGCCGACCCCATGCGCCTGCAAGCGCTGGAGGAGCGGCTCGACACCATCTATACCCTCGCACGCAAACACCGCGTGCACCCTTCGGAGCTTTCGCATCTACAGCAACGCCTGATGGAGGAACTGGAAGGGCTCAATGCCAGCGACGAGTCGATCGAGCGCCTGGGCGAGGAGCTCGCGGCCTATGCCCAGCACTACCGCGAAAAGGCCACCGAACTTAGCGGCCTGCGCCAACAGGCTGCCAAACAGCTGGCGACTGCCGTCGAACAGGAAATCCAGCGCCTGGGCATGCCTGGCGGGCGTTTTTGCATCGAATTGACGCCCTATGCAGGTGACGAGCTGTCGCCCCATGGCCTGGAGGTGGTCGAACTGCTGGTCAGCGCCAACCCCGGGCAACCGCTCAAGGGCCTGGCCAAGGTGGCGTCGGGCGGCGAACTGTCACGGATCAGCCTGGCGATCCAGGTCATCACCGCACAGACCTCGCGCATTCCTACCCTGGTATTCGACGAAGTGGACGTCGGCATTGGCGGCCCTACCGCGGAGATCGTCGGCCAGCTGTTGCGCCGCCTGGGCGAGCGCGGCCAGGTACTGACGGTCACCCACCTGCCCCAGGTCGCCGCACAAGGGCACCACCACCTGTTCGTGCACAAGGTGCGCAACAGCGATACCACCCACACAGCAGTTGCCAACCTGGGCAAGCGCGAGCGGGTGGAAGAAGTGGCGCGAATGCTGGGAGGCATCGACCTGACCAAAGAGTCGTTGGCCCATGCGCGCAAGATGGTGGTAACCAGTAAGTCCTGATACCCCATCGCCGGCAAACCTGTTCGGCGCTGCTCATGAGGCTGGCGTTATACCGGTGGGAGCCGGCTTGCCGGCGATTGGGCCGGTACCAAAACGGGGCAGGACCAGAAAGCACAAAGGCGACTCGAAGGTCGCCTTTGCTTTGGGTAACGAGAAAATCGTTACTTTTTCTTGCGCACGTACAGGACCAGATTGTGATCCACCAGCTCGTAGCCGTGTTGAGCAACGATCTCTTTCTGACGTCTCTCGATCTCGGCATCCATGAATTCGATGACCTCGCCGGAGTCCACGTTGACCATGTGGTCGTGGTGGCCGCCGTCAGCCAGCTCGAATACCGCATGACCGCCGTCGAAGTTGTGGCGAACCACCAGACCCGCCGCTTCGAACTGGGTCAGTACGCGATACACGGTCGCCAGGCCGACGTCCTCGCCAGCCTCCATGAGCGCCTTGTAGACATCCTCGGCACTCATGTGACGCTGCTCGGTGGAGTCGAGCATCTGTAGGATCTTGACTCGAGGCAGGGTCACCTTGAGACCGGCTTTGCGCAATTCGCTATTTTCAACCATGGTCAGCTTTCTCGCCGATGCTGCTTCGCAGCTTCTCTTAATACGGGTATGATCGGGGTTTACGTTGTCCAGCCAAGATAGTGGAAGTCGCCCACCGATGCAAAACACCAAGCTCTTGCTAACCAGCCTCACCCTAGTGGGACTGCTCGCACTCGCCGGTTGCTCGTTTCCCGGGGTTTACAAAATCGACATCCAGCAGGGCAATGTCGTCACGCAGGACATGATAGACCAATTGCGCCCCGGAATGACCCGCCGGCAAGTAAGGTTTATCATGGGCAACCCACTGATTCAGGACACCTTCAACACCAACCGCTGGGATTACCTCTACAGCCTCCAGCCCGGTGGTGGCCAGCGCCAGCAAGAGCGCATGAGCATCTTCTTCAACGACAGCGACCAGCTGGTCAGCCTGTCCGGCGACTTCATGCCAGGCGTGAGCCGCGACCAGGAAATCCTCGGCGGCAGCGGCGACACCACCGTCAACCCAGCCACCGCACAAGGCCAGCCGAGCCAGCCGGAAGAGAAACCCGCCAAGCCAGGTTCGCTTGAAGAGTCGATCCAGAAAGAGATCGACACCATCGAGACCACGCCGGTCCCGACACCAGCACCGCTGGAAACCTCCCCGCAGTAACGACAAAGCCTTATCGGCTGCACTTGGGGCTGCTACGCAGCCCATCGCCGGCAAGTCGGCTCCCACAAGTAACGTGTCAGCCTTGAGGACAGCACTGTCCCTGTGGGAGCCGGCTTGTCGGCGATGGGCGGGCAGCGCCCCACGCCGTTAACTGACAGGCATTAGGGCAAAGCCCGGGCTTTTTTTCACAAGGCCGTTGCGCTATCGCTCAGCTGTGCCGCGCCGCCCGCGCCTTGGCTGCCCGCTGCTTGCGCACCTCCTTGGGGTCTGCCAGCAAAGGGCGGTAGACCTCCAGCCGGTCGCCCTCTTCCACCCTGCGCTGCGCAGGGTCGGCGACCACCTTGCCAAAGATCCCCACAGGGCACGCTTCCAGGTCCAGCCCAGGCACCTGCTCGGCAAGCCGAGACAGGCGTAGCGCCTCACGCACGCACGTCCCTTCAGGCACCACGCACGCCAGTAACCACTGGCGCTCGGCCGTGGCATACACGACCTCTATATTCAGGCCCGCGTCAGCCATTGAGCTGCTTGGCCCGCTGGCAAAAGGCATCGACCAGGGTATTGGCCGCCTGGTTGAACAGCGGCCCCAGGGTGGCGCGCACCAGCGGCCCGGCGTAGTCGAAGGAAAGATCCAAGCTGATCTTGCAGGCCTTCTCGCCCAATGGCTTGAACACCCACAGCCCATGCAACTGGGTGAACGGCCCCTCCTCCAGGTTCATCTCGATCGACTGCCCGGGCACCAGGACGTTGCGGGTGACGAACTGCTGGCTCATGCCGCCCTTGGCCACTTCCAGCTTCGCCCGCATGTGCGTCTCGCTGGCCTCGATCACGGTCGCGGCCGAGCACCACGGCAGGAACTTCGGATAGCTGGCCACATCGTTGACCAGATCGTAGAGCGCCTGGGCAGGGTATGGCAGCAGGGCAGAGCGTTGAATATGGGTAGTCATCCAGGCGTCACTTCCAAGACAGGGCGGCAGCGCTTCTCAGCGCTTCGAAAACAGTTCCGTTTCACAGAAACAGGCCCTGCATTGTCCGGGATTCATCCTACAGGCTCAAGCACACCTAAACCCCGTAGCCGACAACGCGGCGACTCCCTATAATGCGGCCCCTATGGCTAAGCAAAAGAAACATCCGACCGGGACCATCGCGCAGAACAAGAAAGCGCGACACGATTACTTCATCGAACACAAGTTCGAGGCCGGGCTGGTCCTGTCCGGCTGGGAAGTAAAAAGCCTGCGGGCCGGCAAGGCGCACCTGACCGACAGCTACGTGCTGCTCAAGGACGGCGAAGCCTGGCTGTTCGGCAGCCACATCACTCCGCTGACCACTGCCAGCACCCATGTCATCGCCGACCCCACGCGCACCCGCAAGCTGCTGCTGAACAAGCGCGAGCTCGAGCGCGTGGAAGCGTCCGTGGCACAGAAGGGCTACACCTGCGTGGCCTTGTCGCTGTACTGGAGCAAGCACCTGATCAAGTGCGAAATCGCGCTCGGCAAGGGCAAGAAGGAATACGACAAGCGCGACACCATGCGCGAACGCGATTCCAACCGCGAGCTGCAGCGGGCTGTGCGCAACAAGGGCAAGGACGAGTAACGCTCTTTCAGCCTGCATGGGCCTCATCGCCGGCGAGCCGGCTCCCACCTGTCACAGCGCTGTTTTCAGAAACACCGCCATACATGTGGGAGCCGGCTTGCCGGCGATTGGACCCGCAGCAACACAATCAGCGCCCGCTGCGCCGCTCCGCCCGCGCCACCCGCTGGGCCTCTTCCTGCGCTTCTTCGAGCACCTCCTGCACATACAGGATATGGCGGCTCGACACCTCCCGCGCATCCTCCGCCCGGCCCTCGACAATCGCCTGGTACAGCTCCCGGTGCTGGCTGATCAGCATGTCCCGCGTTTCTGCGCGTTGCTGGTACATGCCACCGATGTTGGTCACTACGTTGCGCTTGAGCAGGTCGAACAGGCCGCGGATGGTGTGCAGCAGCACCGCGTTATGGCTGGCCTCGGCGATCGCCAGGTGAAAGCGCGCATCGGCCGCCCCCTCCTCCGCCCGACTGACCTCGCTGGCCCGGGAGTAGCAGTCCTGCAGCGCATCGAAGGCCGCCTTGAGCCGCTCACGATCAGGCTCAGTGGCGCGCTGGGCTGCGTAGAAGGCGCATGAAGCCTCAAGGGTGTGGCGAAACTCCAGCAGGTCACGCTGCGCATCGGGGTTGCGCTCGAACAACTGCATCAGCGGGTCGCTGAAGGTCGAACCCAGCGTATCGGCGACGTAGTTGCCACCTCCCTGGCGGCTGACCAGCAACCCCTTGGCCACCAGCTTCTGGATCGCCTCGCGCAACGACGGCCGGGACACACCGAACTGCTCGGCCAGGACTCGCTCGGCCGGCAGGCGCTGCCCCGAGGTCAGCGTGCCCTCGAGAATCATCCCTTCCAACCGGTCGACGATATCGTCGGACAGGCGCCGTTGGCGGACCTGATCAAAAACCATCACATGTTCTCCACAAACCCCGCGAACACCGGGGCCGCCTATTCTCGCCGATACCGGCGACGACGACACTCATCAGTTGACGATTTTCCCTACCCGGCAGATGCCCATTCATCGACATCCGACCAAAGTTTTCCCCGAGACAAATTGACACAGCCGCAACGACGCTTTTAACCTAGCGACCAGCCATTGTAAATTGGTCTTACCAATTATCCAATGCCAGTGCCTGACCAACAACAATTAGGGGCCACCCCATATGCAAACCTGGCAACAGCTCTATAGTCCGCTTGGTAGTCTTGGCCTGTCCGCGCTAGCGGCAGTCATTCCCATCGTGTTCTTCTTCCTTGCCCTGGCCGTGTTCCGCCTCAAAGGCCACGTCGCCGGTAGCATTACCCTTGCCTTGTCGATCCTGGTGGCGATCTTCGCCTTCCAGATGCCCGTCGACATGGCCCTGGCCGCTGCAGGCTATGGCTTCCTCTACGGCCTGTGGCCAATCGCCTGGATCATCGTCGCGGCGGTGTTCCTGTACAAACTCACGGTCAAGAGCGGCCAGTTCGAAGTGATCCGCAGCTCGGTCCTGTCGATCACCGACGACCAACGCCTGCAAGTGCTGCTGATCGGCTTCTGCTTCGGCGCCTTCCTCGAAGGCGCGGCCGGTTTCGGCGCCCCGGTGGCCATCACCGCCGCGCTGCTGGTGGGCCTGGGCTTCAACCCACTGTACGCCGCCGGCCTGTGCCTGATCGCCAACACCGCCCCCGTGGCCTTCGGTGCCCTGGGCATCCCGATCATCGTCGCCGGCCAAGTGACGGGCATCGACGCCTTCCACATCGGCGCCATGACGGGCCGCCAGCTGCCCTTGCTGTCGCTGTTCGTACCGTTCTGGCTGGTGTTCATGATGGACGGCCTGCGCGGCGTGAAGGAAACCTGGCCCGCCGCCCTGGTCGCCGGCCTGAGCTTCGCCGTCACCCAGTACTTCACCTCGAACTTCATCGGCCCGGAACTGCCGGACATCACCTCGGCCCTGGCCAGCCTGATCGCCCTGACCCTGTTCCTGAAAGTCTGGCAGCCCAAACGCGCCTTCGCCGAGGCCAAGGGCAGCGTGGGTGCTGCCGTGGTCAGCAGCGGTGGCAGCCAGCCTTCCCCGTACAGCCTGGGCGAGATCTTCAAGGCCTGGTCGCCGTTCCTGATCCTCACCGTGCTGGTGACCATCTGGACGCTGAAGCCGTTCAAGGCCGCGTTCGCCGCGGGTGGCTCGATGTACGACTTCGTGTTCAACTTCGCCATCCCGCACCTGGACCAATTGGTGATCAAAGGCGCGCCGATCGCCGCCACGCCAACCGCCATGCCAGCGATCTTCAAGCTCGACCCGATTTCCGCCACCGGCACCGCGATTTTCCTCTCGGCGCTGCTGTCGATGATGGTGTTGAAGATCAACTTCAAAACAGGTCTGACCACTTTGAAGGAGACCTTCTGGGAACTGCGCTGGCCGATCCTGTCGATCGGCATGGTCCTGGCCTTCGCCTTCGTCACCAACTATTCGGGCATGTCTTCGACCATGGCGCTGGTGCTGGCCGGTACGGGCGCGGCCTTCCCGTTCTTCTCGCCGTTCCTCGGCTGGCTGGGCGTGTTCCTGACCGGCTCCGACACCTCATCCAACGCCCTGTTCAGCTCCCTGCAGGCCACCACCGCGCACCAGATCGGGGTCAACGACACCCTGCTGGTAGCGGCCAACACCAGCGGCGGCGTGACCGGCAAGATGATCTCGCCGCAATCGATCGCCGTGGCCTGCGCCGCCACCGGCCTGGTCGGCAAGGAATCCGACCTGTTCCGCTTCACCGTCAAGCACAGCCTGTTCTTCGCCACCATCGTCGGCCTGATCACCCTGGTCCAGGCCTACTGGCTCACTGGCATGCTGGTTCATCACTAAAGTGAAAGGGGTCGGGCGCCCTGGCGCGCCCGGCAACCACCCACCCACGCTGCGAGAATCCATGATCATTTCCGCCTCCACCGACTATCGCGCCGCGGCCCAACGCAAGCTGCCTCCTTTCCTCTTCCATTACGCCGACGGCGGCGCCTACGCCGAATACACCCTGCGCCACAACGTCGAGGACCTGGCCAGCATCGCCTTGCGCCAGCGCGTGCTGAGGAACATGTCCGAGCTGAGCCTGCAAACGCAGCTGTTCGACGAAACCCTGAGCATGCCGGTGGCCTTGGCCCCGGTCGGCCTCACCGGCATGTATGCCCGTCGTGGTGAAGTACAAGCCGCCCGCGCGGCGGCGGCCCATGGCATCCCCTTCACGATGTCGACCGTGTCGGTGTGCCCGATCGAGGAAGTGGCCCCGGCCATCGACCGCCCGATGTGGTTCCAGCTGTACGTACTCAAGGACCGCGGCTTCATGCGCAATGCCCTGGAGCGGGCCAAGGCCGCCGGGGTCAAGACCCTGGTGTTCACCGTGGACATGCCAGTACCTGGCGCCCGCTACCGCGACGCACACTCCGGCATGAGCGGCAAGAACGGCCCTCTGCGCCGTGTGCTGCAAGCCATGACCCACCCACAGTGGGCATGGGACGTCGGGGTGATGGGCCGCCCACATGATCTGGGCAACATCTCCACCTACCGCGGCAACCCCACCGGCCTTGCCGACTACATCGGCTGGCTGGGCGCCAACTTCGACCCGTCCATTTCCTGGAAGGACCTGGAGTGGATCCGCGAGTTCTGGGACGGGCCGATGATCATCAAAGGCATCCTCGACCCCGACGACGCCCGGGACGCAGTGAAATTCGGCGCCGACGGCATCGTGGTGTCCAACCACGGCGGCCGCCAGCTCGACGGCGTGCTGTCCAGTGCCCGCGCTTTGCCGGCGATCGCCGATGCGGTCAAGGGCGACCTAAAGATCCTCGCCGACTCCGGCATCCGCAACGGCCTGGACGTGGTGCGCATGATCGCCCTGGGCGCCGACACCGTGCTGATCGGCCGCGCCTTCCTCTACGCCCTGGCCACCCACGGCGAAGCCGGCGTGAAGAACCTGCTCGAGCTGTTCGAGAAGGAAATGCGCGTTGCCATGGTGCTGACCGGCGCCAAGTCCATCAGCGAGATCAGCCGCGACTCGCTGGTCCGCGAACTGGGCGCCTGAGCGCCCGTCCGAACACCGCCTGATTGACCGGGGCACGCAGCGCGCCAGACGCTGCGGCCCCGCGAGGAGATTGCATGAGCTTGCCCGCCGCGTTCCTGCGAGATGCCCAGCACCTGATTCCCGCCGAGCGCCGGTTCGACGACCCGACCTCGACCCTGGCCTTCGGCACCGATGCCAGCTTCTACCGGCTTGTCCCCAAGCTGGTGGTGCGGGTCGAGTCCGAGGATGAAGTGGTCGGCCTGCTGCGCCTGGCCCAGCGCGACCGCGTGCCGGTGACCTTCCGCGCCGCCGGCACCAGCCTCTCGGGCCAGGCCATCAGCGACTCGGTGCTGATCGTGCTGGGCGACAACTGGAACGGTCGCCAGATCCGCGGCCAGGGCGAGCAGATCCGCCTGCAACCCGGCGTAATCGGCGCCCAGGCCAACGCCTGGCTAGCGCCCTTCGGGCGCAAGATCGGCCCGGACCCAGCCTCGATCAACGCCTGCAAGATCGGCGGCATCGTCGCCAACAACGCCAGCGGCATGTGCTGCGGCACAGCACAGAACACCTACCACACCCTAGCCGGCATGCGCCTGGTGCTGGCCGACGGCACGCGCCTGGATACCGAAGACCCGGCCAGCGTCGCCGCCTTCGAGCAGAGCCATGCCACCTTGCTGGACGAGCTGGCCCGCCTGGGCCGCGAAACCCGCGCCAACACGGCCCTGGCCGACAAGATCCGACACAAGTACCGCCTGAAGAACACCACCGGGCTGTCCCTCAATTCGCTTATCGACTACGACCAGCCGCTGGACATTCTCCAGCACCTGCTGGTCGGCTCCGAAGGCACCCTCGGCTTCATCAGTGCGGTCACCTACGACACCGTGCCCGACCACCCGCACAAGGCCAGCGCACTGCTGGTCTTCCCTACCGTGGAAAGCTGCTGCCGTGCCGTGACCGTACTCAAGCCGCAGCCGGTTTCCGCCGTCGAGCTACTCGACCGCCGCAGCCTGCGCTCGGTGCAGGACATGCCCGGCATGCCAAGCTGGGTGAAAGGCCTGTCGGCCAATGCCTGCGCCCTGCTGATCGAGTCCCGCGCCGCCAGCCGGAACCTGCTGCACGAGCAGCTTGATCAGGTGATGGCCGCCATCGCCGAATTCCCGCTGGAGCAGCGGGTCGACTTCAGCGAAGACCCAGCGGTGTACAACCAGCTATGGAAAATCCGCAAGGACACCTTCCCCGCCGTCGGTGCCGTGCGCCAGACCGGCACCACGGTGATCATCGAGGATGTGACCTTCCCCATCGAACAGTTGGCCGAAGGCGTCAACCGCCTGATCCAGCTGTTCGACAAGCACCACTACGACGAAGCGATCATTTTCGGCCATGCCCTGGAGGGCAACCTGCACTTCGTGTTCACCCAAGGCTTCAACACTGCCGAGGAAGTGGCGCGCTACCAAGCCTTCATGGACGACGTGGCGCAGTTGGTGGCCGTGGAGTTCGGCGGCTCACTCAAGGCCGAGCACGGCACCGGGCGTAACATGGCGCCCTTCGTCGAGCTGGAGTGGGGGCATGAGGCCTATCAACTGATGTGGACGCTCAAGCGCCTGCTCGACCCCAACGGCATCCTCAACCCTGACGTAGTGCTCAGTCAGGACCGGGATATCCACCTCAAGCACCTCAAGCCCCTGCCGGCTGCCGATGAAATCGTCGACAAGTGCATCGAGTGCGGCTTCTGCGAGCCAGTGTGCCCGTCCAAGGGGCTGACCCTGAGCCCACGCCAACGGATCGTCATGTGGCGCGACATCCAGGCGAAGCAACGCGCCGGCATCGATACCCGCGAGCTGATGCGCACCTATCAATACCAGGGCATCGACACCTGCGCAGCCACCGGCCTGTGCGCCCAGCGCTGCCCGGTGGGCATCAACACCGGCGAGCTGGTGAAGAAACTGCGCAGCCAGGCTGCCGAACACGGCAAGACTGCCGACTGGCTGGCGGAGAACTTCCACACCGCCCTGCGCGGCGCCCGCCTGACGCTGGCCGCCGCCAACGGCGCGCGCAAGCTGCTCGGCGCCCCGCGCCTGGGCCGCCTGAGCGCCACCTTGAGCAAGGCCAGCAAGGGCCGCCTGCCCCAGTGGACCCCGGCCATGCCCCAGCCGCTGCGCACCGTCACCCCGCCTCCGGCGATCAACGATGCCCGACCGCGAGTGGTGTACCTCGCTGCCTGCGTCTCCCGGGTCATGGGCCCGGCTGCCGGCGACAGGGAGCAAAGCTCGCTGCTGGACAAGACCCGCGCCCTGCTGGAAAAGGCCGGCTACCAGGTGGTATTCCCGGACAATCCCGACAACCTGTGCTGCGGCCAGCCATTCGCCTCCAAGGGCTACCCCGAGCAGGCCGAACACAAGCGCCAGGAACTGATCAACGCCCTGCTGCATGCCAGCCGCGGCGGTCTCGACCCCATCTACTGCGACACCAGCCCCTGCACCCTGCGCCTGGTCCAGGACCTGGGCGACACCCGCCTGGACCTGTACGACCCAGTGCGCTTCATCCGCACTCACCTGGTCGACAAACTGGAGTTCACCCCACAGCCCGAACCGGTGGCCGTACACGTCACCTGCAGCACCCAGCACCTAGGGGAAAGCCAGGCACTGATCGACCTGGCCAGGTTGTGCAGCCAGCAAGTGGTGATCCCGGAAGGCATCCATTGCTGCGGTTTCGCCGGCGACAAAGGCTTCACCACACCGGAGCTCAACGCCCATTCCCTACGCACCCTCAAGGATGCGGTGCAGCAGTGCAGCGAAGGCATTTCCACCAGCCGCACCTGCGAAATCGGCCTGTCGAGCCACAGCGGCATCGACTATCACGGGCTGGTGTACCTGGTGGATCGCGTTACCCGACCGCGTCCTCTGTAATCCCTCCCGACGGCCCTGCCCGGACTTTTTCCATACCGGGCCCGGCCCAATCGCCGGCAAACCGGCTCCCACAGCCTCTAAAAACAACGCAGGACAGGTGGGAGCCGGCTCGCCGGCGATTCGAGGGCGCAGCCCTCCCCTGCACCTCGATTGAACCCTCGCCAAACCCTGGGAGTCCACCCTTACAGGCCCACCTACCAGAGGCCATCACGAGGAGACACCCATGAAAGGTACTGCGCTTTCCGCCCTGTTCGCGGCCGCGACCCTGCTGGCCTCGCCGGTGTTCGCCGCCGAGGACCTCTGCACCATCAACCTGCAGAAAATCGATGACAACATGGCCACCGTCGGCGCCACCTCCGAAGGCCTCGACAAAGCCATCACCGAGCAAGTCGACAAGGCCAAGGCAGCCCAGGCCGCCGGCGATACCAAGGAATGCATCGCCGTCACCACCAAGGTCCTCGAACGCATGGAAAAAACCGAGAAAGGCAGCGGCTCGACCGGAGGCACCGGCAGCGGCACCTGAAGCCCCGGACTACAGCAGTCGACGCAGCCCATGCAAAGGCGTATACTGCGATCACGTGTCGAAAGGCACGTCAGCTAGAGCTGAGTGTGGGGCCGATCAGGATTCGACGCCGGTAGCGAAACTCTAGGTGCATGCCGAGTTGGTAACAGAACTCGTAAATCCACTGTTGCAACTTTCTATAGTTGCCAATGACGAAACCTACGAGGGCTACGCTCTCGCTGCGTAAGCAGCTGAGCCCGCTCTCCTGGTAGCTTCGGCTCCAGCAATCACCAGGGGATGCCTGTAAACCCGAAGTGATTGTCATACAGAACAGGATCGTCGTGTAGCACGTTGTGGGCAAAGCGACTAAAACTTACACAACTCGTCCAAAGCACCCTGCCCGTCGGGCGGCTGCGGATTAACTCAGTAGACACGGCTAAGCATGTAGTACCGACAGCGGAGTACTGGCGGACGGGGGTTCAAATCCCCCCGGCTCCACCAAATCATCCTTACAAATCAGGCACTTAGCGAATTTCGCAAGTGCCTTTTTTGTGCCTAAATGGGTTGTTTTGGCTCGGTAATGCCAGCTTTATGACAGCCTTTCTAGCCCATTCCACATCTGCGGCTAAGCCCCCATCGCATCAACCGTCATTGCGTTTTCCGACGATTTTTCGGTTTGAAATCGAGCCACAGCGGTCTGGCAGGGGTATTAAATCTGTGTCGGCTTACACACAGAGACCCACACATGCCGACACATGCCCCCAAGAAGTACCTGATCAGTCACGCCTCGCTGCAGCACTGCTTTGACAAGAGCCGCTCTGGCCTCGAGAAGCTGCGCAAAAGCGACCCCAGCTTCCCTCGCCCCATCAAGTTTGGCCCGAGCAAACAGGCTGGCGTTTACTTCGTCGTCGCGGAGATGGAAGCCTGGCTGGAGAGCAAGATCAGCGAGCGTGATGGAGTCACTCGGGCTCTCTCTGAGAGAGATGAGCAATGACCACTCACGAGCAGATACCGTCGTTCTTGGCGGAAATGCCCGAGGCAGCACGTGCCTCATATCTGAATCCAAGCATTTTGCCAAAGCCGCTGCCGAGTGGGTTGGCCAGGGTTATGCCCTGGCGTGGAGAGCTACTGCCTGCTGTTCTTCAAGAATACGTTCAGGATGTCGCTGAGCGCACCCAGTGCCCGCCGGATTTTGTTGGGGTCGCGCTTGTAGTTGCTGTCAGCGCCGTGGTCGGGCGCAAATTCACCATCCACCCGAAACAGCATGATGATTGGACTGTCGTTCCCAACCAATGGGGAGTCATCATTGGACGGCCGTCTGCGATGAAAACACCAGCGCTCAAGCAAGCGCTTCGTCCTTTGGACGCATTGGAGACAAGAGAGCGAAATCAGCACTCCATGGCGTTGGAGGACTACAGGACCAACAGTGAGCTGCTCGACATCGAACGCAAGGCTGCTAAGAGCAAGGCCACGAAACTTGTAGGCAGCGGCGACAAACTTGGAGCGCGGGAGGAACTCACCAAGGTTTCGAGTGATGTGCTGCCTCCAGTGCAGCGTCGTTACACCGTCAACGACTCAACGGTAGAAAAGCTCGGTGAGCTGCTCAACGAAAATCCAAACGGCCTGCTGCTAGTACGCGACGAGCTCGGGGGCTGGCTCGCAACAATACAGAGTGAGGACGGCTCAGTGGCACGCGCTTTCTACTTGGAGTGCTTCGATGGCAACGGCTCATTTACCTACGATCGTATTGGACGAGGCACCCTGTTCATCGAGTCATGTTGTTTATCGCTGATTGGCGGAATTCAACCCTCACGAATCGCATCCCTCGTGAACGCCGCGATCAGCGGCGAAGTGGATGACGGCCTGATTCAGCGCCTACAGCTCGCCGTCTATCCCGACGACATCCGTGAGTGGCGTCTGGTCGATCGCTGGCCGAACCAAGCTGCCGCTAAGAACGTAGAACAGATTATCGACCACCTCGACCAGCTCCCATCCGAGCCTCGTACTGCGCTCAGGTTCAGCCCAGAAGCACAGGAAATATTTAACGCCTGGTATACACGTCATATGCAACAAAGCCGGAGCGAAGAACTTCACCCAGCGTTGCAATCACATTATCTGAAGATGCCACAGACCATTGCGGGATTGGCCCTACTGTTCGAACTGGTCGAAGGTGGACAGGGAGCCGTGGGTACAGAGTCCACGTCCCGTGCCATTAACTGGGCGATCTACCTGACGAGCCATGCCCTGCGGCTGTACGGCGCAGCAATAAACGCCCCACTACTCGGTGCCAGGTTGATCCTGGAACGTATACAGAAATTACCCGAACCGTTTACCGCACGCGAGGTGCGCCAGAAAGACTGGATGGGATTGGGATCTCAGGACGCTGTGAGCAAAGCACTCGCTGTTCTGGCTGAGCACGACTTGATCATTGGCTACGAGGTGGCCGGAGAAAAAGGTGGCCGCCCATCAACACGCTACATTTGGCGAAAAACGTAGCCTCGACCCAACCGGTTACTAAAGGCCGGTAGGGCAACCTACAGAACCTACGAAACTAAGTTCTGTAGGTTTTGTAGGCACTCTTTTCCTGGTAGGGAGAAGTAACCAGCGCCCAAATGGACGTACCTGAGCGCTTGGGGCAGCTGCCAGTGCTTGCGAACCGGCCGCTCTGAACCTGTCGAATCAGGCCGGTATCGGCTGAAAGCGGAAATATGGAGCGTGCCATCCGAACTCTACCTCCATTAGCGCCTAATTTTGGCGCCTGGTCCTTTTCCCGCACCAGGATGAGGAGTGTTGTCTAATAGAACTCCTTTGAAAGCGCCCGGGACTTCCCGAACCGGCTCAGCCTCAGGGCAATTGAGACCCTCCTTCGGGACATATCTCGTAGCGTCCAGTAGCAGTCCGTCGAAGCATTGAGCACGCAACGCCACTGCAACTGATGCAGCGAGAGCCGGAGGTACAGCGTTTCCTATTTGCCCCTGAGCAAGCCTGTAGGCAACGGGCCATTGATAATTAGCTGGAAAAGTCTGGAGTGCAGCCAACTCCGCCACAGAAAGCCTACGGCTATCCCAATGAAACGGCCCGGTTGCAGGGCCAGGGCTGGCAGCCACAGTCCAAGCAGGTTTGTTCTTTGCCAGCTTCAAAAGGAAAGACCAGTAACGACGGCGCCAACCGAAGATTGGATGCCCCCCCCCCCTGTCCGTGTGCCATAGATAGTTATGGCCTTCGGGAATCGAAGGTAAGAGGCCTGCCCATTTGCCGCTTGGTTGCAAATATTCCAGCTCTTCCTGACCAACGCTCAGATGGCCAATAGCATCCCAGCTAGTCCGCCATCTTGGGCGCTCATCTCCGGCCAACCCCACCTCAAAGTGAGATGCGCTCGGAGGGACGAATCGCTCCCCAGACCGGGCTGCAACGATAAATAGCCTCTCGCGAGCTTGCGGCACACCAAAATCTAAAGCGTTCAGCACGCACATCACTGGACGGTATTTCGTCCCGTGAGCGCGGTTAATCGCAGCAAATCTACGACTAACGTAAGATGCCCCTGAACTCCGTCCTGCAGCCAACCCGCTTACGTTCTCGATTAGCACCGCATCTGGCAAGAAGTGCGCTACAGCATCTAACATTGCCGTGAGCGTCTTTGCGCGAGGATCCTTCAGCCGCGAAACCTTACCTGCGTGCCACAGAGCGGCCTTAGAAAATGGCTGGCACGGCGGCCCACCAAAAAGTAAGCCAACGTCTCCTCTCTTCAAACCAGATTGTTCCTCAATCTGTTCAACAGAGAGGTCATGAACATCACCCGGCTCAGCAAGCTTGTGATCAGGCCAATTTGCAGCAAGAGTCAGTCGCGCGTAAGGGTCAGCCTCAATGCTCAGTGCTGGATCGAATCCAGCTTCTCGCACTCCGAGGTCAAGACCGCCCGCACCGGTGAAGAACGAGAGCGCTGGGATGGACGGCACTCTCGATTTTGCGGCCCCCCCGTTATGCATTGAATTCATCTCGCGCCTCTGGGGAGTAAATGACTGCATGCGAGCCCCCAATGTCCACCTCTCCTACTACGCGTTTGCACAACTCTCTAATAGCTTTCCAAAGCATCGCTGACTCATAGTTTTCTAGATCTGCCGGCACGTTATCCAGAAGAGATTTCGCGCATACCACAATGAGTCGCTCCTGCGTTCGAGAGAACGCAACGTTGGCGCGATTCAAATCCAAAATGAAAGCAGCATTCTTCGTGATGGCGGCCGTATCACTTGCGGTGGCCGACACGATTACGACCGGGCACTCACCACCTTGCATCTTCTCCACGGTATCAATGCGAAGAATTTCATCGCGCATACCGAGTTGCTGTGTCAAAAGGCTGCGCTGCGCGCGGTGCGGCGTCATCACCACCACACTACGTGGATGATGCTCATTCTTGCTCTGAAGAATACCGTCGATTATCTCAACTTCCAGCGGGTTTGCCTTTACCGAACTTTGATCGTCATGCACGACAAGATGCAGACGCTCAGAGTCTGTCCAGATTGCGCTCCATGGAGACCCAGTAACGACTTCGTGCGCGAGTTCTTCCTCTCGCCCCCTACCTTCCAATCGAATGTCGTCACGTTGGTAAACAGGATTGATGAGATGGCGGACGACCTCTGGAAGTCGGAAGGTGAACGTAAGTGAAGATAATACAACCTGATCGTCTGCAACTCGGCGGCGGACCTTGATACCGCGCACGGCCTCATAAGCACTGACATACGGCTGATACACAGTAACTGGATATCTGTCCTCCTCCTCCCAATTGTGCGCAACGATTGGTGCAAGCTGCCTATGATCTCCCGCGAGCATTATTTGGCCGTCTTCAGCGAGAAGGGTCGTCAGCGCGAGGAAGTGAGCGAGCACCATCATGCTGGCCTCGTCGACGATAAGCAGATTGCTCTGGAATCCCGCGGCTCGTCGTCCGAACGCAGCTGAGGCGTCTAAACTTGTTGCCAACTTCAATAGTGCAGTGGTCGTTCCACCGATGATGGCAATGCCATTCGCCTGAGCATCTCTCAGTGTCCGTACTGCTGCATTGCTGCGGAGTTCAGCGATGCCTACCAAGTCTGCTCTTGGGTCAACCCGGAACAGGTGAACCGGCAATGTCGCTAGACCCGCTGCATCAAATGCGCGTTTCAAAGGGTCGATGGTTGCCGAAATGCGGAGCATGAGTTCATCAACGGCTGTATGCGTCTGCGCACCAATCAAGACGATAGCGCCAGCACCAAGGCTGGTCCAGCAGCGCGATAAAACGCTAGCTGCAGTAGTTTGAGTTTTGCCAGTACCTGGAGGCCCCTGCAAGAGTTGAATTCGTGCAGAAATCCCCTCAACAACAGCCCGCTGCTGGTCACGCATCAATTGGTGGCCTTGCAAAGTGCGGAAGCCGTCCAGCGCAGAAAGTAGGCGTTGAGTTGATAACTCTGCTAGAGCTTCCTGTGTCGGTACGCGGGGATTTGCGGTATCCAGCCACTGGTACGTGTGATGAGCAGGAATCGTGGTAAGTCTGGCATCGGCCTTTGGCGCCACGAAATCACTAATGCTTTCGTCCAGCGTAGCGAACGCAAAATCAACCCTGTTGGCCGATTGGCTAGCAGCGATGTACCGGCCAGCTTGCGAATATAGTGGGGAAAGTCGAACTATGCCGTTCACCCAATCAATATCTTCCACTACGCAGGTCGAACCACCAAAAAGTAACTGCCTCATTGTCTGGCCGACTTCCGGGTCTCCAGAATGAGGACTCAGTCGCGCGAACTCTGATCCGCTATAAATGTTCCGCAGCGTGGCCAGATCAGTTCCATAAGTTGCAATGTCAATCTCGGCTGTTAACTCGTTTCCTCCAGCAGACTCCTGCAAGTTTCGCAGGGGGAGAGTGATTCCTTTAGCCACGCGATTTGAGGCCGGAACCATGTGCGTTGACAACCATTCGGCAACCTTTACATGGTGATCCAACCGCAAGAAGTCCAACGCAGCTTCTGCCGGCGTTGCGATGCCTAGGTTGAATTGCCTCAGTGCAACGACATCGAGCCGCGGCTTAGAAATTTCGTCGTTGTGAGGAAGGAACCACTCTACCCACCGCATGGCATGCAGGCGTGCTTGCAGAAGCCCCTGTAGAAAATTGGGTTGAGCGGCTTCGTAGTAGCGCTCAAGCTGGCCGCGTTGCTGAGCATCTTCTGCAGTTTCTGGCCGGGGAAGGGTGCGCCAGTATGCCCTCCAGTATGGAGCGCTTAGAGAATCAAAGAAGCGACTCCTGATTTCGAAATGATACGCAACCTTGTCCGGATCGCGATCACGCGCCCACTCATTGTCGGGCCGAAGCTCGAGCTGAGTTTTGAAGTCAAAGAGGTCTTGGCGGAAAACCCAGTCCAGCTTCACGGGAGCACGATTTATTGTCCGAGTCCAATGAAACCTCTCGCCGTACCATCTCAATGAAGTCAGGACCGACAGGCCACGACCAGTCCAACCCAATGCGAGCTGTTTGTCAGCCTCTTCGCCAACACAAGAGAAGATCAACTGATCAAGAGGTTCTCTGCACCCCATCAGCTCCTGAAGACTCCGCAGGAGTCGCGTGTCTGACCGGAGGCACGCCTCAATCAGCTGCGACATCTCGGCCCGAGACCACACGTAGAAATGGATGGAAGCTTGCCTTTCCGGAGCAATGTCCGTAATCGCGTTGATCATTTCATCAAAGAAGCCTTGTAGTAGCTCTGCTTCTTGTCCTGTAGCTACGTCATGGTTGCTAGACCAGGGGGCAGCGCGTGTTCTAATGACATCTCGGAACTCAGCAAGGTCTCTTTGCTGGTAGATGGGCCTTCCATCTTCTCCAACAGCACCCGTCTTGAGCCGTTCGACTATCGTTGCTTCCGGAGCCCAACGCCCATTCTCGTTGCGGAACGGTGTATGAAGCTGCCACCGGCTCGTTGTGATGTGAGCAGCTAAAGAACCGATCCGGTTCTCAACGTAGTCATAATGAACGCCAAGATAGATACGAACTACCGGACGTCCTTGCGCCTCGAATGGCGGCAGTTGGCTCTGAACGCGCCACGGAAGTCGGGCAACGGGGTAGTCTTCTGGATCATGCTCTCCGTTCGGCAGAGTTGTCCTGCGAGTTCGCGCGAGTGCCTTAAGCATGGACAGATTGCCTGAGAACCCTGGAGAAGTTCGGCATCCATGCGCTGCTTGCGAGTCAAGATCCAGCTCCGCTAGATGATCGATATTCTCGATACCATTGCTCTGGAGGACCCGAGCTGCAGATGAGTCGATTGCGACCAGCTGCATAGCGCGCGAGCGGCCAGCTTCGGGTAGGCAGACTACATTGAACTTGCAGTGATCGCACTTGGACTCAATCGAATATGGCAGATCCTGTAAATCCTTAGAAAGAACGGCATCCATCTGCCCTCCCTCTTCGAGGAGCCGGATGACATCGGAGGTTTCGACTTCCAAATCAAGCGCAGGCAACCCGCGGACTGCCTGAACCTCTTCAGTGCCTTCGTCAATTCTTGCGACAACGGCTTCGATCGAGTTTGCGTCGACACCAGCCCCGGCGATCTCAAGCCCATGTTCCTCTACGAGCTTTCGGACCAGCAATCTGTATACGGCCGCCTGAATTCGCTGGTACGTCCTGTCCTTCCGCGACGCTTTACATTCAACCAGGCGAATCCGCGGGACTAGGTTGTCCCATTCAACGATTACGAAATCGATCCGACCGAGTACCGCGAAGGTGCCCACGATTCCGTGTACATCCAGCTCGCGTCCAAACACCAGCTCCCCCGGCTCCAGCGCTCGTAGCATCTCTGTAAACGCCTGCCAAGTCGTTTTGGTGTCTTCTCCAGCATCTCGCCGGGCGCGAAACCGAGTCAGGTCAACAAAACCCTCACCGACCAAGCCATCATCAACTTCGTCCTCACGATCGGCGCCCGCAGTACGCAAGACTGGATCGAGTGGGTTAAATAGACGGTTATAGAAGGGCAGATCGCGCCGCAACTGTTGCTCATCCTTTCCGAGTTTCAGGCGACGAGCACAAGAATGGTGTCGAATATACTCCCCGATATCCGTGACCTTTAGGGATACGTGGTCGGCATCTGGCATGTCGTTATCCTTATTAAAATTTCCTTGGGCAGATTTGCGTATTGCCCCTTCTGGACACAAGCTTGAATCGCCCCAGCTTTCCAAGACACTTTTTAATGGCTACTTTTGGCCGCAAGCAGCCACCTTCGGCGGCCATTCTCGACCGGCTCGGTCTACCGATCACTATCTGACTATCCTGAGCACGTCACCGTCGTCATTTGCTGCCCGTTCACCGTACTGGCCCTGCGCTCAGGAAAACACACCGTCATCTGCCGTCCGTTTCTCGTCGCAGCCGGAGCCTAGCATTTATATATTTGATGCCAGATCGTCGTCTGACGCTGGTTTGTCGCTACCACTGGGTCTTCCCCGCGAACAGATTAACCCCTCAGGGACGACATCATACTGGGATCACCCCTTCACAACGCTAATTGTCTGGAAAAACCTCGTAAAAACGCTGAAGCCCAGTATTCATGAGGCTTGCAGCCACAACACCCCTTCACGACACCTCTTCGCAACGCCAATTGCCCGGCTAAAGCCCATGAAAACGCTCAAACCCAGTATTCATGCGGCTTGCGGCCACAACACCCCTTCACGACACCTCTTAGCGACACCCCTTCGCAACGCCAATTGCCGGGGCGACACCCGTTAAAAGCCATAAACCCAGCAACCATGCGGGCTGCAGCCACGACACCCCTTCACGAAACCCTATCCAGCAAATCGGTAAGTTTCTCTATGGGAGGTGAAGCGTCAGACTCCCATAAGCAATAGATGTGAGGTGAGCCCGGTTTTTATGATGTGTCGCGAAGCGGATGTCAGGGCTACCCAAAAGCGCCTGGTCAGAGATTTGGGTTTTGCGAGATCGAGCGGAGACTGTGCTCACCTATATCGAGGAGCACTACCATGGATCTGCTCGCCACCATTGCCAACCTGATGTCCTCAATCGTCCAGCCGCCAAAACCGCTGTACTCCACGGTGGTATATCCCACCCAGGGGAAAGCAGTCGTGCTGCATGACGGTCTCAACATCCACAGTGAGCGCATGCCCATCAGCACGGGAGAAGAACATGGACCGGTTTGAGCTACTAATCTATTCAGTGTTCGGCGTGCTCTGCGCCTTGGGGGTAACAGCCGCGATTGGTTACAGGATCGCCGCTTACTTGGACAAGCAGCACGTCAACAGCAAACATAGCGAAACACGCCCGAACTCGACTGCTGATTAATTGAATCAAGGGTGCCATCAGGTCACGAAGGATGCGCCCAGGTCAAGGAGGATGACATCGTGAGCAAAGTAGAATGCCAGTGCTGTAAGAGGATGATGGTTCCGAAAGTGATCACCAGCGCTCCGCTTTACGTGAGTGGAGTTCCCCTAGGGGGTGGTGATCCTGAGTCATCTGTATGCCCCTTCTGCCTTTCGCCAAAGTGGATGCTTACTGAGCGCCAGGCTTTGGCCGCGGGAAGGGCCAACGTAGAGTTCTACGGCATCATGGTTCTCGCCCTAGTAAACATCGTTGCCTTCGTCCGTTTCGGCGAACTGGCGGGCGGTATAGCGCTTGCGGTGTCAGTCGCAACCGTTTTCATGCGCCCCATGATGATTCGAGCCTTGCGCCGTCGCCTGGGCCGTTAAACGAGCCAGTTCTCCACAGGCGACCGGAATGCTACCTAAGCTGAGAATACCGCCGGGGTAGAATTCGCACGAACGTCGCTACTGCCCGACAGCATGTAAAACTGCGTCGTTACTGGGTCATTTGCTCACGGATTATAAGTACTATGGTGTTACTGGCCCCTATATGGCGAGCGGTAGCCCGAATCCCCATGCCTCTCCGAGCAGTTCACCAACGCGCTGACGCAGCCCCCCTTCCAGGCTGCCCTTTTAAGCACCGAAGGTTTGCCCCTCCAAGGGTGAAGGTTTCAGGTTCAATTCCTGTCTGGGACGCCATATTTTTAAAAGGCCTGCAGCCATTGCTAACGATTCACGCTGCCTTCCATGGATGTCAGGTGGGTGCAAAAAATGATTGCAGGTTCATAGGCCTCACGTGCGAAGAAGCGGTGGGTTATTTTATGCGCTCAATTTCGCTGGCACGGCAGGGGAAGGGATATGAACAAGCTAGGGAGAAACGACGAATGCTGGTGTGGCTCGGGCAAAAAATTTAAGAAATGTCACCTTGGTCGCGAGTCGGCTCAGCCACATAAACCTTGGGATCTTAGCGCTGCCCATAGGAAACATTTCTCGAAGAAGCTGTGTTCAGCCCCCGACTCTTTCCATTCGCAATGCTCGGGGTCAATCATTGCTGCGCATACTGTGCCCCGCTCGGGAAGCTTGAACCAGATCGCAGATGATGGACACGTTATGTCTTTCATGCCGTCTCTAGAGGGGCTGATCAAGCACAATGGTGTTTTAAAACCTGAAAGGGTGGGTGTGCGACGAGCTTCTACATTCAGCGGTTTCTGCTCCACGCATGATGATGGGCTTTTTGCGCCAATTGAGAAGGATGCATTCGTAGGGAGCCAGGAGCAGTGCTTCCTCCTGGCGTACCGTGCTTATGCACGAGAGATTTACACTAAACGTGCGGCGTCGGAGCAGGCCAAGCTTTACAAGGACCTAGATAGGGGGCGTTCGCCAGATCGACAGATTGAAATCCAGGCGTTCGCCCACCTCCACGGCGCAGGAATTGATGCTGCGTTGCGTGACATAAAGATTCATAAAGCGCGCTTTGACAGATGTTTGACGAGTGGAGACTACTCATCGGTGCGCTCCTACATCATCGAGCTAGAAGGTGCACCACCAGTAATGTGTAGTGGTACCTATGCGCCTAATGTCGATTTTTGGGGGAGGCAGCTGCAGGATATGGCTGATCTAGCGCTGGTCCCAGAACTAATGAGCGTGACCTCTTTCTTTGGCGGAGAAAAGGGGCAGATAGTTTTTTCATGGATGGCTGAGGACGACAGGTGTTGCACGGCTCTGATCAAAAGCTTGGAGCAAATCAATGACGATGATCTGTCCTCCACGCTTGTAGCGTATTTCTTTGACCATTTTGAAAATGTTTTTGCCTCTCCGTCTTGGTGGGATGGATTAGGGCAGTCGAATCAAGATGCCTTGATCCAACGAATGATCGGTGAAATAGGTGTCGCATTCGGGCTCGTGCCACCTAGCAAGTCGCCTTTCAAAATAGCACCGTGGATCATATCCAGGCGCTATCGAGTCGGCTTCTAGAGGTTGGAATCTCGGATGCGCAGTACTGTGGTAGACGAGCAATTGGCGTGCCTCGCGGTGGCTCGAATACCCAGGCCCGCAGCCAGGAGCTCTTTTATGCGATTGTGTAGATTCTCGTCGATTGGGCGGCCCTGATATTTGCCGGCCAGTTTTGCCTTCTGGATACCCTGGGCCTGGCGCTCGCGGCGCTGCTCGTAGTCCTTCCGGGCGATCGCCGCCATCATCTCTACTAGCATCGAGTTGATGGCGGCCAGCATCCGGTGGGTGAACTCGTCGCCCTGCGTATCGCGCATACCTTGATGACTGGTGGGCAGATCCAGGGCGACGATGCGCAAGCCCTTGGAGTCGATCGCCCCCCTGAGCTTGGCCCAGTCATCGGCGGGGAGCCGGGATAGGCGGTCGATGGATTCGACCAGCAGCACGTCACCCGTGCGAGCATCCTTGAGCAGGCGGAGTAATTCAGGCCGATCCGCGGCTGCACCGCTGGCGTTCTCCAGGTACTCGCAGGCGATCACCTTGTTGTGGTCGCTGGCGAACTTCTCCAGGGAGACCCGCGCGCGGCCAGCGTCTTGCTTGTCGGTAGATGCACGGAGATAAGCACGAATGAACATAGTACAACCTGTATCAGTTAGGGTGTTGTTCTAAAGCTGTTGCACTTTAGGTGTTACTTTTCAATATAAAAGGCTGACAAAGCCGAAAATTTCCCGTATCAGCCTAGGCATACCCAAAAAATCGCCGCAGGCTTGCGACCCCCCACGGCGATACAGCTCAGCAGAATTACTTCCCTACGAAGTAGAGCGCTCTGCCCTGATTGAAGATTGCCGCAGGGATCGAGTTTTTCCTCAGCCGCAGGCCAGGGTGGTAGATGTAAATCCATTCAGGGAGGTGTTGCGATGCAAGCAGCATGGCTTCCGACATTGTCATGTCGTTCTTGTAGGCATCAAGCGTGAACTGGTTGTCACGGATGAAGATCGGCCCGTAGCTGAGTGGCGATCTTAGAAAGCTCGGCGATTTAGCAACCCCATCACTGTATGGAATCGGCCGCTCCGCGTAGCTATCTATCAGGGATGCATAGCTGCGGGCATGGCCATCAGGATATTTACCTGTCTGCATTGACAGCTTCGATAGGCCATTGGCAAAAACCTTCTTACGAGCGTCTTCGACCTTACGCAATGCAAGAGAAGATGCAACGTCCGGCGAACTTGCCTGGTCAGCGGGCACCCACGCGATAATCTGCGTTGTGCGCGCCGGATCGCTCGACCCACCCAATAGCATCAAACCCAAACCAATTCCCGCTGCTGCGCCGCCACTCAGGCCTTTAGGTGGAGACGCAGAGCTAAACCCGCTTAATCCAGCATCCCCAATCACTGCCCCAGAGCCGCCAACAGGGCTAGCTCCATCAACTGCCCCTGCCAGCTCGATTGGAACGTCACGCTGCCCGGAAATCCCCATGGCGGTCAGAACATGCATAGCATCCGACCATTTTTCCCTCGGCACATCCTTCGGCTCAGGAAGCTGCACAGTCCTAGCCCCCTGGGTGCCAGAGCACCCAACCAGAAGAGCTATTGTCGCTGCCAGCAAACCGATTCGGATCGTTGTTGATTTGTTACCCATGGCGCCACTCCCTGTTTTGATTGCCGCAGCTTACGATCGCGTCCAGGAAACCCAATGGCATAAACCTTTGAGCTCCGTAAGCTTGGGATTTCCAGAGCCTGGCATACGGTGTCATGCAACCTCATGCATGCGGAGCACCACCATGGAATTTCGTCACTTAGGCAATGGACAGACTTTCCCACCAGTAGCACCGAATGGCCGGATTCACGCCGTACCTGTGACACAGGAAATCCAAGTAGAAATTTTCCGCCTCACCCCAGCAGGCATTGTTGGAAGCGGCGTTGCGGCCAGCTGGGCTGAGATCACGGGCTTCTATTACGACGACGAGTCCTGGGAAATCATCCTGCGCAATTACACCGGAAGGGGAATGCGTTTCCGTCGGGGTGTGCCCTGCGTAATCGTCGAAGACGGTTGCGAAACCCTAAAAACAAATATCCAAGGATTTGCAATTCCAGTTTGCGTAATGAACCGCATCGCATACGAGCAGAAAAAACTGCAGCAGACCTGAGGTGGCCCTTGAGTTTTACAGGACCACCGGACTCACATCACGTTGGGGCTGGGCTCATCGCCCTGGCAGGGAATTTTCCGCCTTTTGATTTCCGTCGCTTTTGTTGCGTGAAAGCGAAACACACGCTGGACAGCCGCACGTAGGCTATCCGTGTAGTTGAAAGGGACTCGGGAAATGACCAAAAACGAAGTTAACCGCTGCCTGCACAAGCAGGAAATCACCGAGAAATCGAAAGACAACGCTTTTCCAGCAAGCCGGAGTCGACGAGCAGTCACGCCCCCGTGCGCGCAATCGAAAACCCTGATCAGTCAGGAGTAACGACACATGCGCTACGTGACCGTCAGGAAATTCGCCAGCGAGTCTGGCTACTCCGAAGACGCTATCCGCTCGAAGCTTCGCGACGGAATTTGGCGGCTCGGAGAAATATGGATCAAGGCACCAGATGGCCGAGTACTAATTGATGTGGAGGGATATGAAACATGGGTAGAGATGGGCGGGGAGTTCGGGCAGTCTCCGACTCGAGTATCGAAATCACGTTCATGTACCGGGGCATTCGGTGTCGTGAGCGCATCCCACTCAAGCCCACCGCCACTAACCTGAAGAAGGCCCAGCAGCACAAGGCAGCGGTTGAGCACGCGATTGCCAATGGCACGTTTGACTACGCTGTCACCTTTCCAGGCTCCCTCCGCGCTGCCAAGTTTGCACCCGAGACCAGCCAGGAAACCGTAGGCGGGTTCTTGACCAGGTGGCTGGAGGCCAAGAAGAAGCACATTTCTAGCAGCACCTTCGAGGGGTACCGGAAAATCGTTGAGCTTCGGCTGATCCCTGCCCTGGGCCACCACCTCATCGTTGACTTCAAGCGCAAGGCAATCCGAGACTGGCTGGACGGCTTGCAGGTAAGCAACAAGACCTTGAGCAACATCCAAAGCTGTCTGCGATCCGCGCTAAATGATGCCGTCGACGAGGAGCTGTTGGATAACAACCCTCTTGCCGGCTGGACCTACGCCCGCAAGGCGGCACCGCCCAGGGAAGATGATGTGGACCCGTTCACTCCAGAAGAGCAGCTGGCGATTTTGGGTGCACTCAATGGCCAAGCCAAGAACATGGTGCAGTTCGCTTTATGGACGGGGCTGCGGACGAGCGAGCTGGTGGCCCTGGAGTGGCGTGATGTGGATTGGGAGCGCGGGGAGGTCATAATCAACCGAGCAATGACCCAGGCTGCCGGTGGCGAAGCTGAGGTGACGAAGACTGCTGCGGGCCGGCGTTCGATCAAACTGCTACGACCTGCATTGGAAGCGCTCAAAGCTCAGAAGGAACATACCTTCTTGGCCGATAAAGAGGTGTTTCAGAACCCACGGACGCTAGAACGCTGGGCTGGTGATCAGCCAATCCGAAAATCAATGTGGCACCCAGCAATGAAACAGGCCGGGGTTCGGTATCGCCGCCCCTACCAAACGCGGCACACCTATGCGTCGATGATGCTGTCAGCTGGCGAGCATCCGATGTGGGTGGCAAAACAGATGGGACATACCGACTGGACGATGATTGCTCGCGTGTATGGCAGATGGATGCCCTCAACGACAGACTCAGCGGGTGATAAAGCAGTTCAAAAATTCTCGGAACGAGGTACGCTTGAGACGGGAATCTTCCCAACGGCTAGAGGCGAAATGCCATAGCTGAGGTATAGTGCGCAGCCTGACGTATGGAAGGGACGCCCATGAGCCATCGCGTAGTAGAGCTACATTGCATTATGCCGATCGAGAATCTTCCGTCTGTTATGCAGCATGGAATTCTGTGTCATGACCGGGCAGAAAAAATTCCTCACAAATCGGTTGCCCTACAGGAGATTCAAGACCGCAGGGTAGGTAAAACTGTTCCTAACGGACTGCGCTTGCATCAGTACGCCAACCTATACTTTAACGCGCGAAACCCGATGATGTACCGAAGGAAGGACGTTCATCAGGATCTGTGTGTGATTCGTATCAGTCTGGATGTGCTGAAGCGCCCGAACGCTGTCGTCAGTGATCAGAATGCGGCCTCCGACTGGGTACGCTTTCACTCTTACCCAGACGGAATGGGCAAAATCCATTTCGATTATGTTTTTGCCGACTGGTGGCACGATGAAGACCTGGCTACCGGTTACCGAAAAAAGGCAGTCAAATGCGCTGAGGCCCTTATCCCTGACGCCGTGGCACCAGGCTACATAACTGGCTTTTACGCATGCGATACCCAAACTAAGCAGAAGGTTGAGCGTGTGTTAGCGGGATTGAACTGGCAGGTACCCGTGACGTCGAACCCTCATCTTTTCTTCAGGTGAACAGCGTGATTAGAGTTCTTATAGGTGACATGTTTCAGAGTGAAGCGCAGACGCTGGTGAACACTGTGAACTGTGTCGGCGTGATGGGCAAAGGTGTTGCGCTAGAGTTCAAAAAGCGCTGGCCTGGCCTCATGCTAGACTATGAGAAACGATGCGCCCAAAAGCTAGTTGAGCCCGGTGTCCCGTATATATATACCGACATTCTCGGAACATCGATTGTCAACTTCCCTACAAAGGGGCATTGGAGATCGGCGTCAAGATTATCCGACATCGAGAAAGGACTAGACATTTTTCTCGAACACTATAAAGCATGGAACATCACGTCAGTCGCATTCCCACCACTTGGCTGTGGAAATGGCGGACTGGAGTGGGAGCTAGTGGGGCCAATAATGTATAAATCGCTATCTAAAATAGACATACCAGTTGAAATATTCGCTCCTTTCGGGACGCCAGCTAGTCAGCTCACTGCTGCTTTCCTTAGCCCTCAACAGCCGCGACTCTTCGGGGAAAGCGAACACAAAGGAACGAAAAATCAAAAACTTAATCCCAACTGGATTGTGCTTTTGGAGGTTCTTTATCAGCTTGAATCGCAACCTTACGCTGCCAAAGTCGGACGTACTATTTTTCAAAAAATATGTCACGCAGTGACAGCGCTCGGAGTTGACACAGAACTCGAGTTCAAAAAAGCCAGCTACGGACCATTTTCCGAGCAAGTACAAAGACTCCTTGGAACCTTGGCAAACGCGAACCTCATCATCGAAGCGCAGCTTGGCAGAATGAACGCGTTGAAGACGGGGCCTGAATACTCTAACGCGCGTGAAAAATTCAAAGACGTCTTGACCTCGAATAACAGTAAAATATCCAAGACTGTAGACTTGTTCAGCCGAATCAAGAACACAGAACAGGCCGAAGAGGTTGCTACGGTGTTTTATGCTGTGAGGAAATTGAAAGAAGCTCAGAATCTCACGACGGTGCCTGAGCGCGAAGTGTTTGATTTTGTGCTGGCCTGGAAAAAAACTTGGGACAATGAAGCCAAGCGTGAAGCGATTGCTTCGGCAATTCGTAACTTGGCCCTCTTAGGCTGGATACGCGTCAGTGTGAGCGAATGCCTGCCTTTGAGCGAAGAGTATGAAGCCATGTCCTGCTGATATATAGCTTCATGGGTACCCGGCGAGACACAACAGGATGCCTAATGACAGCTTAATGCCAGCATTTCACCTGAAAGCCGCATGCACAAAGGGATAGACGGGGGTTCAAATCCCCCCGGCCCATTTAAACGTCCACGGACGTCTCTTTTTTGGGGCTTTGCGATACCCAGAACTAGCATTTTTTACCGGTATGCCACTGACGATTTATTCCCGTGGGGCATCATCAGGTGCCTAGCATAAAACCACCCCCTTCCAACGAGCGTACCCTGAGCAACGCCCAGAAGCTGCATGAGCGCGGGCACGGCAGTCAGCTGGATTCGACCCGCGGCGCCGCTGCTCGGTTTGCTCTCGGCGCGCCCGCGGCACCTACAGCCCAGCGAGCCACACGCGGTAAATCTTCAGCGCCTCCACGCGCAACTCACTGGTGGTATTGCCGCTACCGCTGGCCTTACCTGAAAACATCCGCAGGCTGACAGCGGCAGCAGCCCATTACCCAGTCATTGCCCGAACTAATCTACATTCGAACAGCACCCCGGCTGATACATTGACTCGCTCCCCGTGCCTATTCCTGCCCGGATCTTGTTCATCAGCACCAACCCCTACCCTGCTCACAACGCTTTCATCTCAGCAATATCCCGCGCCACCTGATCTGCAGAGTGGTCAAACATCACCTGCTCCTGCACATCCAGCGGCAACTCGATCACCCGCGCCAGTCCCTGCTCTGCCAGTACACAAGGCACGCCCATGGCGATGTCGTGACGCCCGTACTCGCCCTGCAAAATGGCCACCGCGGGCAAAATGCGGTTTCGTCGATTGGCGATCGCATCGACCATCTGGGCAATGGCCACACCCGGCGCATCGCAGGCGCTGCCGAGTTTCTTCAGGCCGAGGATCTCACCCCCACCTTTGCGTGTACGCTCGACAATTTGCTCGATCTGCTCATTGCTCAAGAAGTGCGACAACGGCACCGAGCCGATCTGGCAGTAGCGCATCAGCGGCACCATGCTGTCACCATGCCCGCCCAGCACCAGCGCCGTGATGTCCCGGGCCGAAAACCCTGTTTGCTCGGCGATGAAGCACTTCATGCGGGCAGTGTCCAACACGCCGGCCTGCCCGAACACCTTGTCGCGCCCCAGGCCGCTGATACTCCAGGCCCGGTAAGTGAGCACGTCGACTGGGTTGGACACCACCAGCACCGTTGCCGTAGGTGCATGCTGTTTGATATCGGCCATGATGCTGTCGAGGATGGGCAAGTTGGTACTCAGCACATCCTGACGCGACTGGCCTGGCTTGCGCGGAACGCCTGCAGTGATGACCACCAGCTCGGAGCCCTCCAGCATCCCGGCTTTGGCCCCGCCGTAGACACGGGTATCAGACCCGGACTCTACGGCAGCCTGCCACACATCGAGCGCCTTCCCCTGCGCCAGCTCACCCTGAACGTCCATCAACACCAGCTCACGGCATAACTCATCCCGAGCGATGATTTGCGCTGCCGCCTCGCCGACCAGTCCGGCACCCACGATTGTCAGTTTGTTCATCAGACACCTCCTAGCGGCGTGCGCCACCAGGAACACGCCTGCGTATAGAGAAGTATCGTCCGCTGGGACGAAAACACATCCGAAAACTTGCGCCGTCGCAGGCCTGTTATGAGTGACCTTTTGGGGCCATGAAGTCACTCAACATGTCGCGCATAACGCAGCCACCCGGCAATGCCTGAGCCGCCTTCTACGCGGTCTTTGGGATGATTCCGGCCCTCATTGACAGGCACTTCCGGGAAGTCGAACGGGCTCATTCCCTCGATACACGCCACGTTGACGCCGTATTGGTCCGGCGCAGAACGGCGTTGGTGGAACGTGTAGATGCCGCACTTGGAGCAGAAGTAATGTTTTGCTTCGCGTGTATTGAACTGATAGAGGGTGAGTGCCTCTTTCCCCTGGGTCACTGTGAGGTCGTTCAGGTTGGCCGATACCGCTACGGCACCCCGCATACGACAGAGCGAGCAATTACATCTGCGCGCGGTACGTAAACCATCGGTCAGGCGCACAGTAAAGCGGACAGTCCCGCAATGGCAGGCCGCTTGGTAGAGTGGACGGTCATCGTTGCTGGCATCGGTCATGACGGGCCTCTAGTCGGTTCCTGAAGGCGAAGCGTGGGCTTGCCACAGGTGCAATTCCTCAGGGCTGTGTGATCTCCCTCAAAGCATACACTCACCCCTTTCGCGAGGAGGTGGCATGCCGTCGCGCAGCCTGGCAGCCGAACATCCCGGCCTCCCAGACATCGTGGCAAGAGCTCTACCGCCCTCATACCAAAACACCTCGCCCACAACGAAAAAAGGCATCTGTCGCCAGATGCCTTTTCCCTTAAACAAGCTCGACCGACCGTCAGCCCACCGAACGAGCCACCGCTGCCGCCCGCGCCTGCCCACGGCTGGTGATGATCCCCAAGAAGGAAATCACCAACGCCAAGCCCAGGGTCGAAGTCACTTCCGCGCGATGCTCCTCGGTGAACATCATCACGCCCAAGGCGCCAGCGATGAAGATGATCACCGCCCAGGTCAGGTACGGGAACAACCACATGCGGAACTTCAGCTCAGTGCTTTCGCGCTCCAGGCGGCGGCGCATGCGCAGCTGGGAAATGGCGATGGCCATGTACACCAGCAAAGCAATGGCGCCAGAACTTGCCAGCAGGAACTCGAACACGCCCTTGGGCGCGAAGTAGTTGAGGATGGCGATGCCCGCTCCGATCAGGGTGCTGCCGAACACGGCTGCGTAGGGTACGCCGGCTTTGTTGGTGTGGTTCAGGACGGCCGGGGCGTCGCCGCGCTTGGCCAGGGAGTACATCATCCGCGAGGCGATGTAGATCGACGAGTTCATGCAGCTGGTCACTGCCACCAGTACCACCAGGTCGACCATGAATGCGGCATTGGGGATGTTCATGATTTCCAGGGCGCGCTGGTAGGAACCCACGACTGCCAGTTGCGGGTCGTTCCACGGCACGATGGAGATGATCACGAAGATCGACAGGATATAGAACGTGCTGATACGCCAGATCACCGAGCGGGTAGCCTTGGCGATGTTGCGCGATGGGTCGCTGGACTCGGCTGCAGCGATGGTCACCGCCTCGGTGCCGATGAAGCTGAACATCACGGTGATGAAGGCGCCGACCACTGCGGACCAACCCTTGGGCGTGAAGCCGCCATGCTCGGCCATCAAGGTGCTCAGGCCGCTGACCTCGCGGTTTGGCAGCCAGCCCATGAGGGCCGCGAAGCCCAGGCCGATGAAGCCAAGGATCGCCGTGACCTTGAGAATCGCGAACCAGAATTCGAATTCGCCGTACTTGGCCACACTGAACAGGTTGGTACCCGCGAGCAGCACGACCGACAACAAGGCGAAGATCCAGCTGTCCACCTGGGGGAACCAGGCGTTCAGCACGTGGCCTGCGGCCAATGCTTCGATAGGGATCACCAATACCCAGAACCACCAGTACAACCATCCGATGGTGTAGCCGGCCCAGCGGCCGATGGCTTGTTCAGCGTAGGTAGAGAAGGAGCCGGTGTCTGGATGGGCGACGGCCATCTCACCGAGCATGCGCATGACCAGAACCACCAGGGTCCCGGCCACGAAATAAGAAAGAATGGTAGCTGGCCCGGCCGCCGCGATGGCGTGCCCGGAACCTACGAAAAGTCCGGCACCGATGATGCCCGCAATGGACAGCATCGTTACATGACGTGGCTTGAAACCTTGTGCAAGGTTGCCATCAGATCCCACGGTGTTCATTGATCTTGTTCTCTTTTTGCTGACACAAGGAAGGACGGGCAGACGTAGGCGAAAAGCTTCTCCTTTGAAAGAACGGTAACCAGATACACCACTCACGCTCAGGGCGATGCACCGATAAAAAAAACCGGGGTCCACTTTAAGCCGGGGTGGGCGAGGGCAAAATACTCGAAAACGCCGCGCAACTGTTCGATCACGACACTGCTTTGCCAAGCACGTCATATTGTCAAATTGCCATCGACAGACGCTCTGGGACGAGCGTTCCAGCAAAATGACGCGGGGCCGCTGCATGCCCCATCGCCGGCAAGCCGGCCCACAAGCAACGCGTTGATGCTGAAAACAGCACTGTACCTGTGGAAGCGGCGATGGGCTTCCCGGCAGCCCCACTGGCTGGATCAATAAGTCAGGCAGATCTTGCCGAAATGGCGATTGCTTTCCTGGTAGCGGAAGGCCTCGACGATCTGCTCGAGCTCGAAGTGCTTGTCGACCACCGGCCGCAGGCCATTGGCATCGATCGCGCGGATCATCGCCTGCTGCTGGGCACGGCTGCCCACCAGCACGCCTTGCAGGCGAATCTGCCGGACCAGCGCCTGAACCAGCGGCAGTTGCCCGGCAACGCCGGTGAGGATGCCGATCAGCGAGACATGCCCGCCAATGCGCGCAGCGATCATCGACTGCTCCAGGGTGGCCGGGCCGCCCACCTCGATCACATGGTCCACGCCACGGTTACCCGTAAGCTCACGCACCTTTTCGCCCCACGCGGGGGTGCTGCGGTAGTTGATCAGGTGATCGGCGCCCAGGGCCTTGAGGCGCTCGAGCTTGGCATCGCTGGAAGAGGTGGCGATCACCGTGGCGCCGGCCAGCTTGGCGAACTGCAGGGCGAAGATCGATACCCCACCGGTGCCCTGCACCAGTACCGTATCGCCTGGCTTGAGATGGTCATCGCTCATCAGCGCGCGCCAGGCGGTCAGGCCGGCGGTGGTGAGGGTCGCCGCCTCGGCATGGCTGTAGCCCTGGGGCGCCAGGGTGAAGGCGGTGGCGCGGGCGGTTACCTGCTCGCGGGCATAGCCGTCGATGCCATCACCTGGCACGGTGGCGAAACCCTCCACGTTCGCCTGGCCGTCGAGCCAGCCAGGGAAGAACGTGCTCACCACCGAATCCCCGACCTTGAACTCGCTTACACCCAGGCCCACGGCAACCACCTCGCCCGCACCGTCGGCCATGGGAATGCGCCGTTCGCTCGGGCCCCACATGCCGCTGACCACGGCGAAGTCATGGTAGTTGAGGGAGCTTGCGTGTAGGCGCACGGTGATCTCGCCAGCCTGGGGCGCAGGCGCCTCGCAAGTGCCGACCTGGACCTTGTCGTAACCGCCGCCGGGTAGGACGTAGATCGCTTTGCTGCTCATGGCTGGGTCTCCTTGGTAAGTCGAAAATTGCAGTGCAGCTTATTGTAGGGGCGCGCTTGCCCGGCGATGAAGCCGGTCAGCCCAACAACCCTCGCAGCGCATGACAGTCCGCCGCGTGCCAGTCCACAAGCTCCGGCCAGGGGTTGTCCGGCAGGTTGACCAATACCGTGCGTGCACCGGCGGCACGCCCGCAGTCCAGGTCGAAACGGTAGTCGCCGACCATCACCAGCTCGCTCGGCGCCACGTCCCAGGCACGGGCGATCTTCAGCAAGCCGTCGGGGTTGGGCTTGGGCGCGGCTTCGTCACGGCCAAGGATATGCTCGACCGGGAAACAGTCCGCCAGGCCGATCGCCTCCAGCGTCACATGTGCCAGCTCTCGAGCGTTACGCGTGAGAATGCCCAACTGGCAGCCGCGCCCGGCCAGTTCACGCACCAGCTCGACGGCACCGGCCGCCGGGCGCGAGGCAATCGCCAGGTCCCGTTCATGCTCCAGCAGCCAGGCGTGCTTGGTGGTCGCCTCCTCCACCGGCAAAGCCGCCAGGTGGGTGAGGATGTCGTGCTCCGGCGGGATGCCCAACGCCTCGCGGATGGCGGCGAAATCATGCACGGCCACCGTCAGGGTGCCGTCCATGTCGAACACCCAATGGCGAATGGCACCAAGGCTCACGCCCAGTCCTCGCGGTGGCGGATCAGGCCTTCCTGGCACGACGATGCCACCAACTGGCCGGCGCGGTTGAAGATGCTGCCGCGGTTGAACCCGCGTGCGTTGCCGGCCCACGGGCTGTCGGTGGCGTAGAGCAGCCAATCATCGGCGCGCAGGTCGCGGTGGAACCACAAGGCGTGATCGAGGCTGGCGATCTGCATGTCCTTCTGCCACACCGACTTGCCATGGGGCAGCAGCGAGGTGGTCAGCAGACCGAAGTCCGAGGCGTAGGCCAGCAGGTATTTGTGCAGGGCCGGCATGTCCGGCAGCTTGCCGTCTGCGCGGAACCAGGCGTACTTGATCGGCTCACCCGCCTTGGGGTTGAACGGGTCACGCTCGGTGACCGGGCGGATCTCGATCGGCTTGGCACACAGCACCTTGTCACGAATGCGCTCGGGCAACCGGTCGGCCATGGCGCTGGCCAGCTCGACCTCGGTGGGCAGGTTTTCCGGGCCGACCACGTCAGGCATCTGCACCTGGTGCTCGAAGCCGCCCTCGTCGTACTGGAACGACGCGCTGCAGGTGAAGATGGCATGGCCCTTCTGGATCGCCGTTACCCGCCGGGTGCTGAAGCTGCCGCCGTCACGCACGCGGTCCACCGAGTACACCACCGGCATGCTGGCATCGCCTGGGCGCAGGAAGTAGCCGTGCAGCGAGTGCACATGGCGGGCTTCCTCGACCGTCTGGCTCGCGGCCGACAGCGACTGGCCCAGCACCTGGCCACCGTACAGCTGGCGGAAACCCAGGTCCTGGCTGCGCCCGCGGAACAGGTTCTCTTCGATGGATTCAAGGCTCAACAGGTCGACCAGGTCGTCCAATACATGGCTCATGGGGTTCTCCTAGCAAGGCATCACGGCTCTACGGCGCAGTTATGAAGCAAATGATACAGGGTTTGTCATTGACGCCCTGCATAAGCTGCCATTCAGCTACGCAGGGTTTCTTGCCAACGTGCCCGGTCGATGCGGTACAGCACATGGGGGCGCAAGGGGTGGCCGGCAGCCAGGCGGGGGTGTTCGAAACTGCCGACGGGGTCCTGGACCATGCCGATGGCCTGCATGACCTTCTGCGACGGCAGGTTGCTCTCGGTCGTGAACGACACCACTTCGTCCAGGCGCAATTGGGCGAAAGCACAACGCAGGCAGGTCCAGGCCGCCTCGCTGGCAAAGCCAAGCCCCCAGTGCCGCCGGGCCAGCCGCCAACCGATCTCCACGGCCGGGGCGAACGGGGCCTCGAAATTCACATTGAGCAGGCCGGTCATGCCGATGAACGCACCACTGTCCTTGCGCTCCAGCGCCCACAGCCCGAAGCCGTACTCATTGAAATGCCCCCGAATGCGCCCGATCAGCGCTGCCGCCTCCAGGCGCGTCATCGGCGCGGGGAAGTAGCGCATCACCTGGGGGTCGGCGCACAGCGCAGCGAACTCGCGCAGGTCGTCGTCCTGCCACTGGCGCAGGATCAGGCGCGCGCTCTCCAGTTCGAGGATGGAGGTCATCAGGGCCGCTCCGCATTCAAAGTCATGCACTCTATAGCGTAGGCGCAGGCCTGGCCTTCACCTAGGCTCTGTCTGAAAAGCCTTGATACTTGGTCATGCTGCGTTGAAAACAGCCTCGGAATGCCCATTTACAACCCGTAAACTCCGCTTCCTCGGCTGTTTTCGCCTTGCCTGACCGGCGTCTCAAGACTTTTCAGACAGAGCCTAGCCCCCAAGGCGTGAATGTATTTTTCACGCCCACTTCACCCGCCCCCGACAGCGCACTTCGCACAATGCCCGTATAGATCGCGGCCTGCCCGCGTCATCGGTCACCGGAGTGAAGCATGCAGTCGAGCAATACCCTGGAAAACCCCGCTGTTCACCTACCCCCCAAGCGACGTCGCCATTCATACAAGGCCCAGATCGCAGTCGTCGGCCTGCTCCTGGTGCTGGCCGCGCTGACCACTTGGCTATCGACGAGGACGCACATCGTGGACCTTGCCACTGAACAACAGCTGAGCGACAGCGGCCTGCTGCAGGATTGGGCAGAGGGCGCGGTCATCGTCATGATCCGCCATGCCGAACGCTGCGACAGCGCCCCAGGCCCCTGCCTGGACGACCCAAGCGGAATCACCGTCTCCGGCAGCCAGGCTGCAACCCGGGTCGGCCAAGGTTTGCACGAACTGAGCCTGGACACAGCCGACCTGTACAGCAGCCCCAAGCTGCGCACCCGGCAGACGGCCCATTTCATTCTGGGCCAGCCCGTGCCCAACGCGAGCTGGCTGGAGCGCTGCGACAGCCGCTTTGCCGAAGAGGCCATAGCCCGCAAACGCCCGGGTCATAACCTGGTGCTGGTCACCCACAACGGTTGCATCGACCATTTCCAACGCTCGCTGAACGTACCCGGCGGCGAGCGGGAAAGCGGCTATGCCAGTGCGTTGTTCGTCTCGGTGGCCAGTAACGGCAAGGCACGCATCCTCGGCCGCCTGAACGAGCCTGACTGGCAGCGCGTGTTGGCCACAATCGGTCGATAACCCCTTCGCAAGGGCTTCGTTCTCGATCGCGGGACAAGCCCGCTCCCACAGAGGTCAGCGCTTGTCACTGGCTCTTTGCGCGGCCACACATAACTATTTGATTTTGCGGGATCTTGGAGCGGGCTTGTCCCGCGATCAAGGGCTAAGCCCTTGCCAGGCAACGGTGATATCGGGCCCGGCCTGCTCGCGCCTCGGTGGTATCCCCGGGCTACTGCTGGCAAGATCAGCGCCTGCCCCTAGATGCGATACCACCATGCCGTTGCCGCTGATCTACCACGACGACTACAGCCCGGAATTCCCCCCCGAGCACCGCTTCCCCATGGACAAGTTCCGCCTGCTACGCGATCACCTGGTCGACAGCGGCCTGGCCATGGACACCGAGCTGCTGCGTCCGCAGATCTGCCCCAACGACATCCTCGCCCTGGCCCATGACCGCGGCTACATCGAACGCTACATGCAGGGCGAGCTGTCCCGTGAAGACCAGCGCCGCCTCGGCCTGCCCTGGAGCGAGGCCTTGGCGCGGCGTACCGTGCGCGCCGTGGGCGGCTCGCTGCTGACCGCCGAAATGGCCCTTGAACAGGGCATCGCCTGTCACCTGGCCGGCGGCACCCATCATGCTCATTACGACCACCCGGCCGGGTTCTGCATCTTCAACGACCTGGCGGTGATCAGCCGCTACCTGCTGGAAGCCGGTCGCGTGCACCGGGTGCTGATCTTCGACTGCGATGTCCACCAGGGCGACGGCACCGCACGTATTCTCCACGACACGCCAGAGGCCATCACCGTGTCGCTGCATTGCGAGCAGAACTTCCCCGCGCGCAAGGCCCAGAGCGATTGGGACATCCCCTTGCCCCGTGGCATGGGCGACAATGCCTACCTGAAGGTGGTGGACGATGCCCTGAACTACCTGCTGCCGCTGTATCAGCCGGACCTGGTGCTGTACGACGCCGGCGTGGACGTGCACAAAGACGACGCCCTGGGCTACCTGCAACTGACCGATGCGGGCCTGGCCGCCCGTGACGAACATGTCATGCGCCATTGCCTTGGACGCGACATTCCCGTAGCCGGGGTGATTGGCGGTGGCTACAGCAAGGACCGCCAGGCCTTGGCCAAACGCCACGGTATTCTTCATCACAGCGCGGCGCGGGTGCTCGGTTGTTCACAATGACTGTGGAACCGCCTGTGGATAACCTGCGAGAAAGCCGCTGCAGGCCCCTAACCGCCTGATGTACAAAGCGCTGGTTATTTTTTGCACAGTGTTTCCCCAGGCCTGCCTGGGGTAGAATGCCGGCTCTTTTCCACAGCCTGAAAACCTCCATGCCCAGCCAACGCCCCGCCTCCCCTCCCCTTGTCGCCGTCATCGGTGGCGGCCCCGCCGGCCTGATGGCTGCCGAGGCACTGGCAGGCGCCGGCATGGCCGTGCAGGTGTTCGACGCCATGCCGTCGGTGGGCCGCAAGTTCCTGCTGGCCGGCGTGGGCGGCATGAACATCACCCATTCCGAACCTTACGCAGCCTTCGTTGCGCGCTACGCCGAACGTCACGACGAAATCGACGCCCTGCTTCGCGACCTGGACGCCGAGGCCTTGCGCCAATGGATCCACGGCCTGGGCATCGAGACCTTCGTCGGCACGTCCGGTCGGGTGTTCCCCCGCGACATGAAGGCCGCGCCGCTACTGCGCGCCTGGCTCAAGCGCCTGCGCGACAGCGGTGTGGTTATCCACACCCGCCACCGCTGGCTGGGCTGGAACGACGACGGCGCCTTGCGAATCGCTTATCCACAGGGCGAACTGCATCTGCACGCCGATGCCGTCGTCCTGGCGCTCGGGGGCGGCAGTTGGGCGCGCCTGGGTTCCGATGGCAGCTGGCAGTCATTGTTGGCCGAACGGGGTGTGGATATCTCGCCGCTGCGACCGAGCAACTGTGGCTTCGAAGTGGAAGGATGGAGCGAGCTGCTCAAAGCGAAGTTCGCGGGCGCGCCCCTGAAGAACATCGCCCTGAGCGTGCCGGGCAGTACACCGCGCAAAGGTGAATTCATCCTCACCGCCCAAGGCGTGGAAGGCAGCCTGGTCTATGCGTGGTCTGCAGCGGTGCGCGAGGCCATCCACCGCGATGGCCGGGCCACCTTACTGCTTGACCTGCTACCGGACCGGCCTGTGGATAAAGTCGTTCAGGCCCTGGCCAAGCCGCGAGGGTCCCGCTCCATGGCTAAACACTTGCAAAGCCAGTTGGGGATCGACGGGGTCAAGGCGGCATTGCTGCGTGAACTGACCGACCCGGCGACCTTCGCTGACCCCGCTTCGCTGGCCAAGGCGATCAAGGCCCTGCCGATCGAACTGGTGCGCACGCGGCCATTGGACGAGGCGATCAGCAGCGCCGGTGGCGTGCGTTTCGAAGGGGTGGACGAAGGCTTGATGCTCAAGCAAATGCCTGGCGTATTTTGCGCGGGGGAAATGCTCGATTGGGAGGCGCCGACCGGGGGTTACCTGCTGACCGCCTGCTTTGCCAGTGGGCTGCGAGCGGGCAAGGCGGCCGTGCAGTGGCTGGAGCGGCGTCGCTGATAATGGGGCTGCTTCGCAGCCCAATCGCGGGACAAGCCCCACAAAGACCGTGTGGGAGCGGGCTAGCCCCGCGATTGGGCCGCACAGCGGCCCCAAGCGCTCAAGGCTTACGCTTACGCGGCCCGCTGTTGAAACTCGGCACCTTGCGCACCGGTTTGACCGCAGGCTCCGCAAAACTCGCCTCGGCACTGTCCATCCAACGCCCCAACCCACGCTTGGCGCTGGTCTCCTTCGGCTTCTTGGGCTTTTTCGGCTTCTTCAGCACCTGCCCGTTGGCATCGGTCAACGGCACCCGGTGATCTGGAATGAAGTCCGGCTCTTCATGGCGCGCCAGCGTCTGGCGAATCAGCGTCTCGATGGCCGCCAGCAGCTGCACTTCATCGGCACACACCAGCGAGATCGCCTCGCCCTTGTTGCCCGCCCGGCCGGTGCGGCCGATACGGTGCACGTAGTCTTCGGCCACGATCGGCAGGTCGAGGTTGACCACCAACGGCAAGTCGTCGATATCCAGGCCCCGGGCGGCGACATCGGTGGCCACCAGCACTTGGATCTCACGCGCCTTGAAGCTGTCCAGGGCGCGCTGGCGGGTGGCCTGCGGGCGGTCGCCATGGATGCCATCGGCATTCACGCCTTCGCCCAGTAGCCGCTCCACCAGCTGGTCGACGCCATTGCGTGTCTTGGCGAACACCAACACCTGCTTCCAGCGCTGCTTACGCAGCAAATGGCAGAACAGGTCGGCCTTGCGCTTCTTGTCCACCGGTACCAACCACTGCTTCACGGTGCTGGCGGTGGTGTTGCGTGGGCTGACCTCGATGCTCAGCGGATCGTTCAAGGCCAGGCCCGCAAGCATACGGATCTGGTCGGAGAAGGTCGCGGAGAACAGCAGCGTCTGGCGTTTGCGCGGCAAGGCGGCATACACCGCCTGCAGCTCTTCGGCAAAGCCCAGGTCGAGCATGCGGTCGGCCTCGTCGAGCACCAGCACCTGCACCTGGCCGAACTTGACCGCGTTCTGGCGGAACAGGTCGAGCAGGCGGCCGGGGGTGGCCACCAGCAGGTCGACGCCCCGACGCAGGCGCATCATCTGGGGGTTGATGCTGACTCCGCCATACACCGCGTAAGTGCTCACCGGCAGGTTTTCGGCGTACTCGCGAACGTTGGCATGAACCTGCTCGGCCAGTTCGCGGGTCGGCACCAGCACCAGGGCACGAATGGAATTGCTCTGCACCTTTTCCCCTTCCAGGGCCAAGCGCTGCAGAACCGGCAAGGCGAAACCGGCAGTCTTGCCGGTGCCGGTCTGGGCGGCGGCCATCAGGTCGCGGCCGGCCAGCACGGCAGGAATGGCCTGGGCCTGGACCGGGGTGGGAGTGGTGTAGTCCAACTGCTGCAGGGTGCGCAACAAGGGTTCGATCAGGCCGAGTTTGGCGAAATTCATGGAGATACCGTCAGGGGTTCAGCGAAGGCGGCAGTTTACCGCAACCGGTGCCTTGCCTGGGGCCAACGTCGGCCTGTCTGTAGGAGCGGCCTTGGTGCCGCGAAAGGGGCCGCACAGCGGCCCCGGCAAACCCAACCTACTTACACATCTCGCCCTTGAGTGGCACCGGCTGCTCAGGTGCCTTGCGCCATTGCGGCAGGCCGATCAACACCACCGCCCCGATGATCACCGCCATCGCCACGCACTCCTCCACACCGATCTGCTCACCTGCGAAAACGATGCCCAACAGCACCGCCACCGCCGGGTTGACGTACGCATAGCTGGTGGCCGCCGCCGGGCGCACATGCTTGAGCAGGTACATGTAGGCGCTGAACGCCAGGATCGAACCGAAGAACACCAGGTACGCCAGCGCCCCCCAACCCGCTGCGGTAGGCATCTGCACCAGGCGCTCACCGCTGACCGCACTGCCGATCAGCAGCGCGGCCCCACCGACCAGCATCTCGGCAGCACTGGCCATGGCCCCCTGGGGCAACGGCAGGCTCTTGCTCCACACCGAGCCAAAGGCCCAGGCCGCTGCGGCGAACAGGATCAGCGCCGCGCCCATGGGGCTGGCCTGCAGGTTGGAGCCCAGGTTGAGCATGCCGATACCCACCAGGCCAAGGACGATGCCCGCCCACTCCAAGCGCGAATTGCGGTGCCCGAACAGCAAGCCGAACACCAGGGTGAACAGCGGCACCGTCGCCACCGCCAGCGCCGCAACGCCCGACGCCACCCCGGCATGCTCGGCCAGGGTCACGCCACCATTGCCGCAGCTGAGCAGCAAGAAGCCGATCGCGCCCGCCGCGCGCCACTGGGGCCAGGTCGGCGCGGGGACGCCACGCCAGCGCAGGAAGCCATACAACAGGCTGCCGGCAATGACGAAACGCACCCCGGCCATGAGCATCGGCGGCCAGGACTCGACCCCGATACGAATGAATAGGTAGGTGGACCCCCAGACCAGGTAGAGGGCCAGGAAGGCGCCGATGAGCAACAACGGGACAGGACGGGAGGCAGACATGGGAAAACACTCGAAATCCGTTTACGGGTGACTTAGTTTAGAAAGCGCATCACGTAAACTTAAGTTACAAAACAACTTTAAATGACCGTAACACTTTGCAAAGCATGGTTATGCGATGCCTTTACCATCGATTGCAAAGTCGACTGGAATCGCCATGGACAAGTACGACCGCATGCTACTCGCCGCCCTGCTGGAAAACGGGCGGGCCACCTACGCGCAACTGGCTCGCCAGGTGAATCTGTCCGCCCCGGCAGTGGCCGAGCGGGTCGCCAAACTGGAGGCCAGCGGCGTGATCACCGGCTACACCGCCAAGGTCGACCTGGAGAAGATCGGCCTGCCGATCCAATGCGTGATCGAACTGCGCCTGGCCAGCCACGGCAACCAGCAGGCCTACGACGCCCTGTCGCGGATCCCGCAGCTCACCGAATGCCATCGGGTGACGGGCGACCCTTGCGTGATCATGCAGGCGGCCGTGGGGTCGATGAGTGAACTGGAAGCTTTGATCAACCAGGTGTCGCAGCTGGGTTTCAGCAAGACCTCGATCATTCTTTCCAGCGCCGTGGAGCGACGGGTGCCGCTTGGGCAGTTGGAGGGCAATAGCAGGAAGGCCTGATGTTAATAGCCCATGTCGGCCCAATCGCGGGACAAGGTCACTTCCACTCGGTCTGGTGAACATGAACCTTGTGGAGCGGGCATGTCCCGCGATTTTATCCCTGAGGATGGGCTCAATGGCGCAGCAACAGCTGCCCCTCGATCGGCACATACCGGCTGGCCGCCCGGATCAATGACAACGCGGTAAGCCCAGGCACCCCATACACCACTGCCTCGACACCGTGACGCTCGCGTGCCCGCTCTAGCAGCAAATCGAAATCACCATCGCCGGAGGCCAGCACCACCTGGTCGACCCGGCTGGCGGCATCGATCACATCGAGGGTGATGCCCACGTCCCAGTCCCCTTTTGCCGAACCGTCGCTGCGCTGGATGAACGGCTTGAGCCGCACCTCGAAGCCCAGGTTGCGCAAGATCTGCTGGAACTGTTGCTGCTTGCTGTCACCGCGGTCGATGGCATAGGCCACCGCCTCGACGATCTGCCCCTGGCGGCTTACATCGGCCCAGAGCGCGGCGTAGTCGAAGTGGCAGCCATGCACCTGGCGTACGGTGTAGTAGAGGTTCTGCACATCGGCGAACAACGCGATCTTCTTCACCCTGACCTCTCTGGCTGCGTGAAAGGGGCCGCACGGCCGCAGCCCCCAATGCGTGCCAGTATGCCAGAGGCATCAGACGAAGGTGTCGTCGTCGGAGAAGAAGCCGCCGCCATCGCTGCCGTAGTCGCTGTCGGCGAAACCGCCCTGGTCGTAGCCGTAGTCACCGTTGTCGGCCACCTGGGGTTGGCTGCCCTGGTCGTTCCAGCCGCCGTTGTCGCTGGCCGGCGCCGGTTCTTCCTTGATCACCTCGACCACTTCCTCAGGTTGGGAACCATGGTTGAACAGGCTGCTGATGCCTTGCGCCAGCAGCACACCACCGGCCACACCCGCAGCGGTCTGCATGGCGCCGCCCAGGAAACTGCTGGCGCCACTGCGCGCCGGGGCGGCATTGAACGCAGGCTGCTGGCGCTGGCCGAAACCTGGGGCCGACGGCTCACGCCAACCGCCACCGGAGGCCGCAGGCGCGACGGGGCGCTGGGGTTGGGGAGCTGGCGCCGCCTCGCGCGCACCGCCGCCGAACAGCCCCGACAGGAACCCTCCGCCACCACTGCCGCTGCGGCTCGCCTCGGCTTGCGCCCGGGCCTGCTTGAGCTCGGCCTCGAGCTGCTTGTTCTGCTCGTCCAGACGCTTGATCGCGGCCTCCTGAACCAGGATCGCCTGGGCCATGTAATACGGCGCCGCAGGCTGCTGACGCAGGTGTTCCTCGATGCGCGACTGCGCCTGGGCGTCGCGGGCCTGGCCTGCATCCTCGGCTTGCTTGATGCGGCCGAACAGGCCGTCGATCAGGGTTTGCTCTTCAGTGTTCATGGGCTACCTCGTGCACAGGGCGAACATCGGATAGCGTCAAAGATGGGGCTCGCGGGCGACGGATTCAATCAGCCAAAGGGTGAAACTTTTTTCAGCGAGCAGCGGACTGGGCTAAAGTTACGCCCTGCTTTTTCTGCCATGCGATATAGACCCGATGAATCCGCTGAGCGTCCTGCGCGACTCCCTGTACTTTTTCCGCCGCCACCTGGTGAATATTCTCCAGCTCTGCCTGCCCTTGGTGGCGGCCGAGGCCCTGTGCACCCAATTGCTGTACCGTCAGCTGGGCGACGAGGCCTCCCCGGCCTACGGCATGTTGGTCAGCCTGTTGTTCTACCCGCTGTACAGCGCCGCCCTGATCCTCTACATGGACACACGCAGCAATGGCCAGGCCATCGCCAAGCGCAACCTGTTCGCCCGCGCCGTGCAGTTGTGGCCTGCGCTGGCTTTACTGATCCTCATCAGTTCGCTGCTGATCATGGCGGGCCTGGCGCTGTTCATCTTCCCGGGCGTGTGGATCATGATCAACCTGGTGTTCGCCGAGTACCTGCTGGTGCTGCGCGGCCTGCCGGTGGTGCAGGCCATGCGCGAAAGCGCCCGGATGACCACCGGACACTTCATGCGCATCCTGATCTGCATGCTCGCCGTACTGGCCCCACTGTGGCTGCTCGACGGCCTGCTGTTGATGGCCTTCCCCGAGCCGCAGCCGGGCGTGCAACTGGCGCTGGACAGCCTCAGCGGCTTCCTGCAGCTGTTCAGCAGCGTGGTGCTGTACCGCCTGTTCATGCTGCTGGAGGGCGAAGCCGGCGCGTGAGTCCTGCCGCCCGACGTACTGTTTCCCGCCTCCATTCACCGGTACCAGCTCGCAGACTCGACCGGCGGGCAGCACCCTGCTGCCCTTGAATGGACAAGGAGATTTCCATGACAGACGTCAACGACCCTCTGGTGATCAGCGAGACACTCGAAGCCTTCCAGGGACGAATCTACATGCTGGTCGATGGGCGGTCCGTCCCGTTACGGCTCAGCCGCAGCGATGACAAGTTCCACTGGGGCCTGACCCCTGAAGATGACTGGCTACAAGCAGGCGGAGCCAAGGAATCTCCGGTGTTCCACTTCGCCTTCCACTCCCATGCCGAAGGCCGCTACCACTTCGTCATTACCGGCACGGGTTGGCGAGCGAGCCAGAAGCTGGGCACCAGCCGCAACGGCTACCTGGGGCTTTACAAAGTCGCCGATGTCACCGATTTCTGGAAGCTGGAGCCTCTGAGCTGGACCGAACAGGGCCTGCATTGTCGCTGGCGTGATCACCGAGGGCATCAAGTCAAGGCCATCGCGGACACACCCCATCGCGACCGTGGTACCTATTACTACCTGAATGTCGAAGAAGGCGTGACGCACGAATTCCTGATCGAGCGCGTGGGCTGACTTGGCCCCGATTCACGTGCCCCTGGGCTTGGCCCGTGCGGTGGCTTCGGCCACCAGCGGGTCATCCGGCCAGTAGTGCTTGGGATAACGCCCCTTGAGGTCCTTCTTGACTTCCGTATAGGTGGTGCGCCAGAAGTTGGCCAGGTCCTGGGTGACCTGTACCGGTCGCCGTGCCGGCGACAGCAGGTGCAGCTTGACCTGCTGGCGGCCCTGGGCGATGCGCGGTGTATCGGCCAGGCCGAACAGCTCTTGCAGGCGCACGGCGAGGATCGGCGGGGTTTCGCTGTAATCCAGGCGGATGTTCGAGCCAGAGGGCACGGCCAAGTGCGCCGGCGCCCATTCATCCAAGCGCTGCGGCAATGGCCAGGGCAGCAGGTTGCGCAACATCGATGCCAGGTCCAGCTGGGCGAAGTGGCTCAGGCGCGAGACCTTGCCCAAGAATGGCTGCAGCCAGTCTTCCAGGCGCGCGAGCAGCGCCTCGTCGGACAGGTCCGGCCATTCGCTGTGGCCATCTTTTTCCATATCCAGCTGCCGCAGCAGCGCCACCCGCGCCTGCCACTGGCGCAGCTCCGGGGTCCAGGTCAGCAGGTTGAGCCCCTTGCGCCGGACCAGTTCGAGCAATGCCTTGGCTCGAGCGTCGTCGTCCAGGCCAGGCAGCGCCTCGCGGCTGAGCACCAGTTCACCTACCTTGGCTTGACGCTCGGCACGCAGGACCTGTTCACGCTCATCCCACTCGAGGATATCGACCCGCTCGAGCTGCTCGGCGAGCACATTCTCGAACAGCGTCGGGTCGAGCTCAGCGGCCAGGTAGATCCGCTCTTCCCGCTGGCCCTGGCGACTGCCCAGGTCAGCGATCACCAGCCAAGGGCATTTCATCAAGCCATCGACCTCGGCGAACAAAGCGGCGCGGCCATTGGCCAGGCGATATTCGGCCCCGCCCTCGCGACGCTGTTGTGCAACACGATCCGGATACGCCAAGGCAAGCAAGCAGCCCGTCCACCTCGGGTGGTCGGGATCGGAGACTGGTTGCGATGCGGTGCCGCGCAAAAACGATCGATATTGTTTGGCGAGTTGCTTAGCGCGCTGAGCACCGCTCTGCTCTCCTCGTTGAGCCTTCTGCTCACCAGAGAGAATGGCCAAGCGACTATGAAGGTCTGCACCACCACCGCGCTGAATATCGCGCTCGCCGAGCAAGGCGGCGATGTAGCAGGCCATCTCTGCCAGACCCAGCTCGTGACCTCTCAGCAGGAGGTGAGCAATTCGTGGATGACTTGGCAGCTCTGCCATGGCTTGGCCGTGCTTTGTCAGTTGCCCATCAGGTTGTAATGCGCCAAGGCGCCGAAGTAAGTCGTTGGCTTGGGAGTAAGCAGCTGTGGGCGGAGCATCAAGCCACTTCAGGTCACCCGGCTGGACACCCCACCTAGCGAGCTGCAGCGCAAGGCCTGTGAGATCCGCTTGCTGAATTTCTGGGGCGCTGAAGGCGGCTACTTGATCGTGCTGCGCTTCAGACCATAACCGATAGCAGACGCCTGGCTCGAGTCGTCCTGCACGCCCGGCGCGTTGGGTGGCACTGGCTTTGGATATCCGTTGAGTGTCCAAGCGGGTCATACCGCTGCGAGGGTCGAAACGAGGAACCCGCTCAAGCCCCGCATCGATTACGACCCGCACACCGTCGATGGTGACACTCGTCTCGGCGATGTTAGTGGCCAGCACAACCTTCCGCTTTCCTACCGGCGCCGGATCGATTGCAGCGCGTTGCTGATTCAGATCGAGCTCGCCGTGCAGCGGGCAAAGAAGTACGTCACGCTGCAGCGATGGAGAGTTGCTAAGAGCTTCCTCCAAGCCCGTCGCAACCCGACGAATCTCTGCTTGGCCTGGAAGGAATGCCAGCACGCTTCCAGTCTGATCGGCAAGCGCCTCAAGACACGCTGTGATGACGCGCGGTTCGATAAACTCACCCGGCTGCTGCGGCTTGCTCCAGATAGTAGAGACCGGGAACATGCGTCCTTCGCTCGTCACGATCGGTGCGTCATCCAGCAGGCGGGACAACCTTTCCCCTTCGAGCGTCGCCGACATCAACAGCACCTTGAGGGGCGCGTCGTCACGGAAAAGCTCCCGACCATTCAACGTCAGTGCCAGGGCGAGATCGGCATCCAAGTTTCTCAGGTGGAATTCATCGAAGATCACTAAACCGACGCCTTCAAGCGAAGGATCGCTTTGCAGCCGGCGGGTCAGTATTCCTTCTGTCACTACCTCGACCCGCGTCTTCGGCCCGACCTTGCTGTCCAGGCGGATGCGATAGCCCACGGTCTCGCCAACCTTCTCACCGAGCTCGCTGGCCATTCGCTCCGCAGCTGCGCGCGCAGCAAGACGACGTGGTTCGAGCATGATGATCGTTTGGCCCTGCAGCCAGGGCTCATCGAGCAGGGCGAGTGGGATGCGAGTCGTCTTACCGGCGCCGGGCGGTGCTTGAAGCACCACTTCATCTCGCTCTTGGAGGGCTTCAAGAAGGGCCGGCAGCGCGGCATTGATTGGCAACGAACTCATGTGTACTCCTGCGACAGACGCGCAGTATACAAAGGTTCGTCAGGTGACGGATCTGTGTAGCGGATAGCTGGCCAAACCGGGCCGCTACCCGCCATTCTTCAGTTGCTGAAGAGACCTTTAGCCAGATCCAAAATCCCGCCCGAAACGAACAGACCAATAATGATCTGCTTGTACTCGGCGAAGAAGCTCCACTCAGTCAGCCCACAGCCAACCCCGAGGAGAATGCTCGTCATGAGCACGAATCGCCACGTGGGAGCGAAAATTTTGATGAGGTTTGCGAGCGAAGTGTGCTCGATGAATTCATCAACATGCTTATTGTAAGCACGCCCCAGGATGACCGCAGTCACAAGCAGCACCCCGGCCAACCCCAGAGCGAACCACTGAGTTAGCGGAACAAAAAACAGCCCGCCACTCCCTACAAAAAGCCATTTTCCAAGCGTGGCCAGCTTCTGGCTGTAATCCTTCGCGACCTGGTCAAACCACCAAGGCATACGCGGATCGAAAAACGGTGCATCCAACATGCGCTTCCCCATAGATCTCATGACTATCGTGAAAGGTACTGGCTAGCAGACCTACCAGCGCAGATCAGCCTTGACCGCCTTATAGAGATCCGCTCGAGAAGTCATGGTGCTGAGTTGAGGTGCCTTAAGAGCTTCCTCTGCGGCACGGATATTCGCCGATCCGGACTTGCCATGGTCATTCATCAACTTCTCGATGAAGTCAGCGACCTCATAGCCCTCGTCCTTGTCGACCTTAGCTCGGTCAAGTGGGCCGGCGTACGTCCCATCCCCTTTATCGCGCTTCCAGGTGTATTTGTACTTCTGCTGCTGCAGATCCGAATGCTTCACCGTTACTGCCATGTCCTGCCTCCTAGGCTTCGAGATTTCTACGCGCAGCAAACCGCTGCATAAATTCCAGAGGTCGACACTCCAAAACAAGGAGCGTCGACCCTCTCCAATGGTTAGCTGGTATGGCAGAGCGAGGAGCAGAACCGGCAGCCATTGGACTGCGGGTACGTCACCCGGGCCTGACGAACAGCAGTCAAGCACGAGGTGTGCTCGCCCAAATCTTGGCGGTTGTAGATCGAAGGGAGGAAGGTGCAGCTACCGGTGTGCACTTCATGATCACCGTTAGCTTGCGCGCTTTTGTTCACGTAATAACGAGCCATGGTCAGTTACCCCGCTCTTTGTTGGACTGAGCGAGCACCGAGGCTGCCAACGTTTTAGTGGTCGCGTTGTACTTGTCGCTTTCCAGCACGCGACCAGCAACCGCTTCCATCTCAGCACTGGTCTGCTTACCAGATGACGATTGGGACATGGCAGAAGCTGCCAACTGCTTCTGGATAGCAGAGGCGTTCGAGTCACGCAGGGTTTCAGAGGCCAGGGTGGCAACCTTCGGGGACGTTTCTTTCGTGTTTTTAGACATAGCAGGGAGTACTCCACAGTCTTGAATCGAGATTCAGGCGGGAGCACGTTGAGCAGAAACCTCTGGTAGAGCGTTGACACCCTCCCCTGGTTATCTCTAAATGCGCATCCCACCGCTTTCATGAGCGGTATCGGGTGGCAGGTTCATGCGTTGTGTCTGCAAACGTTGCGCATGTGCCTGCTAGCTTTTTCGATTCCGCTTCAGCCGCCGAAACCCAAGATATAGTGGGCTCGTTACGACTTAGCTACAAGATAAGGGGCTATTTCGAGACGCGCAAGTTGATGGGGTGTGGATAACTTGTGCGCAAACTGTGTCTTGGATCCCATCCGGGTACTGTACGCATGCACAGCCCGCATGGAACAAGGGTTCCAGCGCTTCAATCTTGATTTATCTTGTTACAAATAACTTTTTTCTTTATCAACGTGCCCTGTTCCCCAGTACTGAACGACGCAATCCGGCAGGAATTTGCGCCGATGCAGCATGCGCATTTCTAGTGGGCACCCCCACTCGGGCAAGTCGACACCCCATCCGCGAGGCGTCGACTGGCATTGCTTTTTGCTGGGCTTAGCGATGAGACATTTAGCTGAGCTTGTAGGCTTGGTGCAGCCGGCCAAGCTCGTCCAATCCTCTGGCAAGCATTGCACTGTAACCAGCTCGATCTTGGATAAAGGGCGAGAACAGGCTATGTCCCAGCCAGTGCTCAAATCCCTCGTGGGCAACATTGGCTAACGCCATGCCAACAGACCGTACGTCCTCAAACTTCCCGTGCTGCAGATCATCCAGGCTCAGGTTGTCGTAGACGTACCGGGTGTCATCGCGTATCGCAGACCATCGTTTGAAAGAGGCACGCCGCACTTGGCAAGGCACACACCGACCGCAGTGCTTGTACCCGAAACGCTGGAATCGTCCGCAACTTGTTGAAGCCACAGCATGCTCTTTGAGCAGCTCTTGGTTTCGGCATGCAGCGAGCATTTCACCCTTGGTCATCAGGGCATACGGATTGCGAATCTGCACATTGATGCCAGCAGCATCGAGGATCTGTTGAAGCCGCCCAAGGTATTCAGGATGAGCTGTACGCGTGCTCAGGCTACCGAGCCTGGACATCGTCAATGGCGGGTTGATTGCAATGAAGCCGTTCTCACAGATGTAGAGCGGCACAGTCTGGCCCCGGTGATAACGGTCAAGCGACGTCCCCACCGCCAGGCCAAACGCCAAGAAGATTATCGAACGAGCACGCTGCGAAGGCTCCTGCTGGCCGGGTGATTTCGTGACATGGTTAAGGCCAAGTCGCTCCAAGCCCAAACTCTTGGCGAAGCGATCCTGCTTTTCTCCATCACCCCTGACGATCTGACTCACCGCATAGGGCTTCACACCTTGCTCCACCAAATCGATAGCACCGATCAAGCTGTCCAAGCCACCCGACAGAAGCACGACAGAGTCTTCGCTAGGATGCAGAGCCTGCAGTTGCGCAGGTGGCCCGAATCCACCCGCATGGAATGTGAGCGTCCAACGATCCGTGGTGAGAAAGCGCAAAGCTCCTTCAAGTGCTCGAGCTTGAGTGTTCCAGAACACCGGATCTTGAACGGCAATCTCTAGATCAATCACACGCGTCCAAGCATCAGCGCTTTTTGCACGGAGAGCAGTGAAGTCTGCTGCGACTACCGCAAGCGCAATGCTCAGGAAATCCCAAGCTCGGGGATCGATCTCCAAGTGGGCTTTCTCAAGAAGCTCGCGAGCATACCCTCCGACACTCACCTGCCCTTTCTCTGCCTTACCGTAGATCACTACCTGCATCGCATCATCGACACCCGGCACCCTGAAGTCGGCTGGGCCGCATACGAACTTCATTCTACGTACCCCTCAAACACTTCAAAGGTGTCCTGCAATGCCTGGCTGACCACCTGCGATATCCGGCCCGTTGTAAGCCGCGCCCCAGTTGCCGCAATCTTACGGAACGACGCAGAGACACACTCTTTGATGTAGTCCTTGATTTCCTTCAAGCGGCGTACAGCTACGGTTGCCGACTTAGCCTTCTCTTGAATGGTTTTACCGAGGTCGAGCTCATATCGATGGAACACATCCATCGCTGTATAACGCTCGATCACAAATGCTCGCTGCTCCGTCGAAAGGTTGAGCAGGTCAGCATCTGGATAGCGCACGAGAACGTCAGAAAGGGAGCCGCGAATGGATGCTCGCTCAGCTTCTGCATCTTGAGTACCGTCTACTGGACGCACCGCCTCAACTAGCGCATCCATCACCTCAGAAGGTGAACGCCCTTGCCACATAGCGGGATCGAGCACACCTGGTGCGGCCTGGTTGGCAGCATCAGCAACGGATTCGAGTGCAGCACCCAGAGCGCCGGCGACCGAAGCAGTGCCGCCGAATCGCGCAGTGGTTGTTTTAGACCCACCGTAGCCCTGACGTACATAGTCGCGAAGGCTTTTGCGCAGACTGCGCCGATCACCGTTGCTCGCATATTCACCTAGACCACGGCGTGCACCACCAAAACGCCCAGGTGGCGCTATTGGCTGCGGTGCTTGCGGCACCTGCCTTGGATCATCAGTCCCCTCATCACCATCGTCAGCTGCCTCCTGATCTGGATCAGGAAGCCCTTCATCTGGAGGGCCACACTCCGGATCGGTCGGATCTAACGGCTCAGGAGGAGTAGGCGGTTGAGGCGGCACCGGAGGCAATGGCGGCGTCCAAGGTGGTACGTATGGCGTGCCCTTCCCAGGCCCGTCGTTATTTTGTGACGTTCCCATTCAACTTCCTTATCGCAGTTTTTACCGGCATGCCGACGTCGGCGTTCTGCCAGAAATCGCAGACCGATTTCGCCCATGCTTCATCGCTCAATTTAGGCACAATACCGGCCTGAATCTGCGCTGGTGGACGCTCCTTCAAAAATGCAGCCAGCCTAAGCCCTTGTTGCGCATCCAGCCTTGCAACAACCAGCATCGCTTCAAGAATGTCTGGCACGCCCCATTCCTGTTCTCCACCCGCCTTGTCCAGCAAGCGATCCATAACAACGTTGATCTCAACAGGTGCAAGGGCTCCCAAACGCTCCTTCAGTTGAGGCGCCATCTCAGGCATCTCCAGCAGGGCCGTCAACAGCTCTGCAGCTTCTGAGGACAGTCGATCCTCATCTGTAATGATCGGCGCATGCTCGCGGCTCACGTAGATCGCACCACGAAGATCTTTGTCTGCCAACGCGGGAGGCAGAGCCAACCACTCTTTCACAAAGGGCTGATCCCAAGGCTGGGATAGAGCTAGAGTCTTGCCTTTGTCTATATCGTTTTCCCAGTCTCGAAGCATGGCCGGCTTCCCGTGTTTGTCGGTAGCCACTGCCTTCATCAGTTCTTCGTAGGCCTTCGGGTTACCGCTGCGCTCAAACAGCATCAGCTTCACAAGCACCGCTTCATCAACACCTACGCCTTGGGCACGAGAGATGCTCATGCGGATGGCCAGCGCGTTGAGGAAACGCTTAATGAGTCGCGGGTTGCCTTGAATACCTGAGGCAGAAGTCATGACTGCTGCCAAGCGCTCGGCAGTGTCGAACTTGCCAATCAGTTCGGAGGGGTATTCTTTGTACAAGCCCTGCATGAAGGCTCGATCCACGCGACTGCCTTGCCAGGTCGTACGGAGCTGGCCGCGTACTTTTAGCCGGATATCCTCTAGCACCTCTTTCGGCAACGCGCTGTTCTCAAGGAACAGCATCATCATGTACGCCCTCACCTCCTGGGTACCCAGTGGAGGAACACGAATGGGCACCTGAATCAGCTTGTCGAAGTAGCTGGTGACCAGGAAATCATCCGGTACGCCGCTGAAGTGCTTGCGCACCGCGTGCTTGATCATCTCGTTATCGGCAGCAATCACGAACGCTGTGTTGCGCAGGAACAGGAAGAGACGGATAGCTTCGAGAGTAGAGATCGTGGTCTCGGGAAGGCAACGATCAAGGTCGTCGATAAGCACCACCAGCGTGACGCCCAGCTCGTCGAGGATGTCTTCAAAGTTATCCCTGAGGGCTTGGATCTCTTTCGGTGGGGATTTCCTGGGAGGTGCGCTACGGAACAACTTTTCCGCCTCACCTTTCGCCTCTTCGGCGGCCTCGTGTACCGCCTCAATCGCGTCTTGATCGACCCCACCAGAACGGACTCGGTCGTACAGTCCTACTACATCGTTTATCAAGCCAGGCGCTGGAATGCCTGTTGCGAGGGATACGATGCCATTACCGGCAAGCTTGGCGACACGCAGCCAATTCACACGCGCGGCGAGATCAGCAACTTTTTCTAAACCTTTTCTACGGGCCTTCGCCTCAGCTTCCAGCTGCGATGCGATCACGTCCATCAGCGCTGCGCGTGCATCGTCGTAACCTTGATACAGCCAGGCATTGAACTCAACGAACACGAAGTCTTTGGCCGGCTTTTTACCCGGCTCGGGCGGGTTTTTCAAAGAGGCCTGGATCAGCTTGATCATCGACGACTTGCCGGCGCCCCAGGCTCCAGAGACGCCGATGGAAATCGGACGGCCGTTGGCTGAGTAGATAATCTCAGCAACAGTGTCTGCTACCCCTGAGAAATTGAGGAAGTCAGTATCCGTCTCGTTATCAACCCACATGGCAACCCTCCCTGGAAGTCTTGGTGTGAAGCAACTCCGGCCAATAGTAGCCGTCGCGCTTGGCAACTGGCCACTACAACCGGCACGACTTACATGGGAGGTGATCGTCTGTCGCGAGCTTGCATGTGCCCCGCTCGCCTAAAGGGTCAGCCAGGCTGAAGGGACTCTGGTGAGATCAGTCAGTTACTGCCGGTAGCTTTGATCCATCCCAGTCGTCCAAAACAGTCCACGCTTCGCCAGGCTGCAGTTGAACCACAACACTCGTCTCTGAAGTCGCGCGAATCTCAACCCTTGGCTCACCGCGTTCTTCGATGTCGCTGAAGTAGAGTGCTTCAACGCCCGTATAAATATATTCCCTCCTTGGCGCCCGTATGACCGTCCCAAACAGCCCGAACACCAACGAGTCTTCTTGCGCCAGCTTGATCTGAGAAGAACAGCCTCTGGACTGAGCGCGCTCCATTGCACCAGGCTCGTACTCATTCAGTACACCTGAGCAAACAAAACCAGAGGTCTGCTGCGTATGGACGGGGCCAGCTAAAAGCTTCACGTACTTCTTCAGCTCTTTATAAAGCTCATAGTCGAAGTCGAGCTCATTCAGCAACACAGGCCTACCACACTGCTCAGCGATCTTGCGTGCAACGTCTAAATAGAGAATCACCCACTGCAACTGGGCGTGGAACTCATCGGAGACCGTGCTCGATTTTGAGTCAAACGCTGCAGCATTGCTGCCAACCTCCAGCTCAAAAACCAGCCTCCCCTTGTCCATCAATTGGGCTGCTTTCAACAGTCGAGAAAACCGAGGCAGCTCGAGTAGTATGTTTTTCCCCTTCCAGGGCTCAACGTTGAATGACAGATCAAACTGATAATCCTGGCCCTCATGCGAGCAATGGGCTTTGACCGCGATGAAGCCCTCGAAGGCCGAGCCCTCGAAGACTGTTCGTAAAGTGCCGGAGGTGTAGTAGCAGGTGAATGACTCAAGGAACACTTCGCTCCCGTTATCCGTGCGGATGTAGAGATTGGCTACGATCGGCTTCTTGACCCCGCCGATAACCAGCACCCCTTGGCCACCACCATTGGCTTTCTGCTGAATAGCGTCAAAGAGTTTGGAACCCTTGAGCTCAAAATGCTTGCCGGGGATCCTGAGCTCCCTGCCTTCTTCAACAAACGCTTTTTGCGCCGCCCAGAAGTCATCCAGCTTATCGAGGTTCTGCAAAACCAAGTCGATGCTGACCTTGTCCTGAGCCGCCTGAATCACATGCGTGTAGTGATTTCCGCTTTTGTTCACTTCAACAGTGAAGCGCGAATCGAGGTTTTCCAGGTTAGATTCGTAGCCCTTCACTATTTCCGCTACAGGTGTCTCAAGCGGGTCGTTAGCTCGATTCACGAAGCGATGGAGCAGATCTACTGAGCCTTGCTCTGCAGCTACCTTCACTTCCTTTTCGGTGAAGCTTTTCTGATTCAGTAACGAGTTGGATCTAGCTTCCGCATCGCGCTTCCACTGAAGGAGGGTTTCGACACTAAAGGCAGAGTCGTCTGCATCGATCAACCTTGAATGTGTCTGGCACATCCAGATGCCGTTATCGAAGTGCTTTCGCTGTTCTGAGGTTTGCTGTTCGTCGTACCTCGGGCCACCTGGCGCAGCGGCTTTGATGTGGCATGCAACACCAACGCTTACTGTGCCTCCTCCATCTGATTTCGCACCATGAGTGTGTACGTGACAGCCAGGGTATGAACACACATTTCCAGCACTGTCGCGAATCTTCTGCGGTGTTAATCCTACGAAGTCGTCACGCTTTGGTTTGGCTTCGGTGTTCTTCTCAGCGCTAGTTTTTGGCTTAGCTTTTGACCCGCTCATGCACTGCCCCGGTGATGAATTTGGATGTGCTGATGATGCTAGGAAATAGAGATGATTGCGATGAGGGCGACGCGCTGGCCGGATTGGACGGGGCGGTTTAGGTGAGGGTCGAGTGGGTGGTCTGGATGGGACTGAGGTGGGATGGGTTGGATGGTCTGAAGGGTGACCTTGGTCGACGTGGGCTGGTGGGCTGGGTTTGCGATCGTGGCACCTACCGAGGGTGAGATTTGGGATCGCACCGAGGTTGCTTTGGGATGGAAATGCAGGAAGGAAGGGCTAGGGAGATGACCTGGATGTGGATCAGTGGAAAGAGAGGAATGCCCTGCGTTTTGACAAGAAAGTAGGTTTTTTCAGTGAAAGTGACAAAACGTGGAATTCATCGAAGATCACCAGCCCTACCCCCTCCAGCGCAGGGTCGGCCTGCAAGCGGCGGGTGAGGATGCCTTCGGTGACCACTTCGATACGTGTATTGGGGCCGACTTTGCTGTCCAGGCGGATGCGATAGCCCACGGTTTCGCCGACCTTTTCACCCAGCTCGCTGGCCAGGCGCTCGGCGGCTGCGCGGGCGGCCAGGCGGCGGGGCTCGAGCATCAGGATGGTCTGCCCGGCCAACCATGGCTCATCGAGCAGGGCCAGAGGTACGCGGGTGGTCTTGCCGGCGCCGGGCGGCGCCTCGAGCACGGCCTCGTCGCGCTCGGTCAGGGCCTGGCGCAAGGCGGGCAATACGGCATCGATTGGTAATGAAATCATGGTGGTCCTCGAACTGTGGTCCGAGTATAACGGCGAACCACGCCTGGCTTATCATGGTCTGAACAACAGGAGCTGGCGTTTGGCCTGCTCCTTCGGGTTACCGTTTCGGAGATTCACATGCGCATCCACTCCCGCATCATCGGTGGCGCCCTCATCGCCACTTTGCTGGCCCAGCTCACCGCCTGCGGCACCATCTTCTACCCAGACCGCCGCGGCCAGATCGAAGGCAAGATCGACCCGGTGGTCGCTGCCCTGGACGCCATCGGTATCCTGTTCTATGTCATCCCGGGCCTGATCGCCTTTGGTGTCGACTTCGCCACCGGTGCCATCTACTACCCTGGCGGCACCACAGCCCATGTCGACCCGGCCAAGCTCAAACCCGCCATCAAGGCCGACGGTCAGGTCGACAACGCCAAGCTGCAGGCTATCCTCGAAAGCGAACTGGGCCAGCGCCTGCCGCTGAACGACCCACGGCTGATCCAGCACCGTGGCAGCGTCGAGCAGTTGGCCGCCTACGGCCTGGCCCCGGCCGCCTGATAGACGGGAACACCTGCCCGGCATGACCTCCAGCGCCGAACACCAACGCCTGCTGCGGCTGGCCACGCGCGCCTCCCTGGCCGTGGCCAGCCTGCTCGTGCTGAGCAAGGCCGTGGCCTGGTGGTTGAGCGGCTCGGTCAGCTTGCTGGCCGGCCTGACCGACTCGGCGCTCGATGCGGTCGCCTCCTTTCTCAACCTACTCGCGGTGCATTACGCCTTGCGCCCGGCTGACGACGACCATCGCTTCGGCCACGGCAAGGCCGAAGCTCTGGCCGGCATGGCCCAGGCGCTGTTCATCGGTGTCAGTGCGGTATTGATCGGGGTACAGGCGGTCGAGCGGCTGCAATCGCCACAGCCGTTGGGCGACACCGCCGCCGGTATCGTTGTGATGGTGCTGTCGCTGGTGCTAACCCTGGCTCTGCTGGCGTTCCAGCGCAAGGTGATCCGCGCCACCGGCTCCACCGCGGTGCGCGCCGACTCGCTGCACTATCGCTCCGACCTGCTGCTCAACGGCAGCATCCTGCTGGCCCTGTTGCTCGCTCGCTTCGGCTGGCCACAGCTCGATGCTCTGTTCGGCCTGGGCATCGCCGTCTACATCTTGTGGAGCGCGCTGCAGATCGCGCGCGAGAGCACGGCGATCCTGATGGACAAGGAACTGCCTGCCGACATCGGCGAGCGCATGCTCGAGCTGGTGTGTGCCATTCCCGGGGTGAAAGGGGCACATGACTTGCGTACGCGGATCTCGGGCAATCGCTGGTTCGTCCAGTTGCACCTGGAACTGCCAGGCGAACTGGCCCTGCATGACGCCCATGCGCTGTGCGTACAAGCCTCCGAGGCGATCCGCCAGCGTTATCCACAGGCGGACGTGATGGTGCATGCCGATCCGGTGTAGCCAACGCCTCAGTTCACGCTATAGCCCCGATCGCTCAGGCACGCCCCCAGGGCTCGGTGATACGCATCCGCGACATGGACCGGCGGGGCGGAAGACGCCGAAGCCGGGTCGAACCCCGATTGCTGCACGGCCCAGCGGTGACACTGGTAGCGGTCCCGGTCCTGTTGTGCGGGTGTCTGACCGGACAGCGGGTGGGCGACCACATCGTAGCCAGTGCCCAATGCCGGCCCCGGTGGCGGCAGGATGTTGGGTGGGTTGACCACCACATAGCCCTGGTCGCCGCCCAGGTATTGGTAATAGCTGTCGGCCACCAGGAAGAACAGTGAATCTCCGATCCAGACTTCCCTGGCGTAGGTGGGCAGGGAGCTCACCCGGACGCCGTATGGCGGCGTCACCACGATATAGCCACCACCGTTGGGCCTGTACCAATAGCCGCCGGAATAGAAATAGTCCTGCCCCTGGTAAGGCACCTTCCAGTAGCGGTCCGGAAAACGATCGACCCTGTGCCCCGGACGATACTGCGGCCCCGGGCCCCAGCCATCGCCATGGCCATCGGGGCGCCCGGCCCAATTGCCACCCGGGCGCTGCCCGTGCCCGCCTGCATCCCAATGCCCACCGCGACGAGGAATATCCTGGTAATAGCCCTGGCGGGGCGGCTGAGTCTGGCGCACTTCGTCCCGCGAATTGAGTGGCGAGGTGCCCATGGCGCCGCCATTGGGATCCTGCGGGCCAGGCTCCTGGGCCAATACGCCCAGGCTGATACCCAGCCCCAGTAAACCAATACCGGCCAATTGCCAGATGCGCGACGTCATGATGCCCTCTCGAAAACCGCTGGATCTGCCAGCAGTCTACCGCGCCCGCAGGTGGGCGGATGAAATCCAGGATCGAGTAGGAGACGGGCTCTCACCCGTCGTCCTCTCACACCACCGTGCGTACGGTTCCGTACACGGCGGTTCAGGTTATGCGGCTAAGCCTGTTGATCGTATCG
>NZ_JBLUPY010000011.1:0-138463 GCF_048068215.1 Pseudomonas sp. NY15372 | reverse complement strand
CTAACACTTCCCCTTGCCGGGTGTGTAGAGGACTTTCACCTCCAAGTCACCCACTCGACCACCACAGCCAAGCAGGTTGCGCTTGCGCGCAACGCGCCATGCCTGGCGCACTAAAAAAAGCCGCTCCAGAAGGAGCGGCCTTGGGCCTTGCCGGGGCTGTGGATCATTTACCGATGCAGAAGCTCGAGAAGATCCGCCCCAGCAGGTCATCCGAGCTGAAGGCACCGGTGATTTCGCCCAGGGCTTGCTGTGCCTGGCGCAGGTCCTCGGCCAGCAACTCGCCGGCGCCCGCCAGGGTCAGTTGGGCACGGCCATGCTCGAGGTGAACACCGGCCTGACGCAAGGCTTCCAGATGCCGGCGACGGGCGCTGAAGCTGCTTTCGGCGGTCTGCTCATAGCCCATGCAGGCCTTGAGATGGTCCCGCAGCATGTCCAGCCCCAGGCCGGTATCGTGGGCGCTCAAGGTGATGGTCACATGGCCGTCGTCGCTCTGCTCCAGGCCCACCGTTTCGCCACTGAGGTCGGCCTTGTTGCGAATCAGGGTCACCTTGGCCATGTCCGGCCGCTGGTCGAGGAATTCCGGCCACAGGGCGAACGGGTCGTTGGCCTCGGGTGCTGTGGAGTCCACTACCAGGAGCACACGATCGGCTTCGCCTATGGCCTTGAGCGCCCTTTGCACGCCAATCTTTTCCACATGGTCGTCGGTGTCGCGCAGGCCCGCGGTATCGACGACGTGAAGCGGCATGCCATCGATGTGGATATGTTCGCGCAGGATATCCCGGGTAGTGCCGGCGATGTCGGTGACGATGGCCGCCTCGCGCCCTGCCAGCTGGTTGAGCAAGCTCGATTTACCGGCATTGGGCCGCCCGGCAATGACCACGGTCATGCCGTCGCGCAACAAGGCGCCCTGCCCGGCTTCGCGCTCGACTGTGGACAACTCGCCGCGAACCGCATCGAGCATGGACAACACATGGCCATCTGCAAGGAAGTCGATTTCTTCCTCGGGGAAGTCGATTGCTGCTTCCACGTAGATGCGCAGGGCGATCAAGGCTTCGGTCAGCGCGTGCACGCGTTTCGAAAATGCCCCCTGCAGCGATCGCAATGCATTGCGCGCAGCCTGGGTGGAACTGGCTTCGATCAGGTCGGCGATCGCCTCGGCCTGGGCCAGGTCGAGCTTGTCGTTGAGAAACGCCCGCTCGCTGAATTCGCCCGGGCGCGCCAAGCGGCAACCTAACTGCAGGCAGCGTTGCAGCAGCATGTCCATGACCACCGGGCCGCCATGGCCTTGCAGCTCCAGGACATCCTCGCCGGTGAAGGAGTTCGGCCCTGGGAAGAACAAGGCGATGCCTTCGTCCAGCACCAGCCCGTCGCCGTCCCGGAACGGGCCGTAATGGGCATGACGTGGCGTCAGCGTGCGGCCGGTGATGGCCTGACCAGCCTGGCTGGCCAACGGACCGGACAACCTGACGATGCCAACACCTCCTCGCCCTTGGGCGGTGGCGATGGCCGCGATGGTTTCACGCACAGTGTTCATGCTCGAAAACCTCTAGGAAAAATACACAGATAGCAAAAACGCCCCACGAGGGGGCGTTTTATTCACAGACCAGCGTAGCCGCCCGTCAAGCAGCGGCTTTTTTGGTCGCTGCCTCGATGCTACGGGTGATGTACCACTGCTGCGCGATGGACAGGCAGTTGTTCACAACCCAGTACAGCACCAGGCCAGCCGGGAACCACAGGAAGAAGAAGGTGAAGATGATCGGCATCATTTTCATGACCTTCGCCTGCATCGGATCCGGCGGCGTTGGGTTCAAGCGCTGCTGGATGAACATGGTTGCGCCCATGATGATCGGCAGGATGAAGAACGGATCCTTGATCGACAGGTCGGTGATCCACAGCATCCACGGTGCCTGGCGCATCTCGACGCTTTCCAGCAATACCCAGTACAGGGCCAGGAATACCGGCATCTGCACCAGGATCGGCAGGCAGCCGCCCAGCGGGTTGATCTTCTCTTTCTTGTACAGCTCCATCATCGCCTGGGACATCTTCTGGCGATCGTCACCGAAGCGTTCCTTGAGCTGGGCCAGTTTCGGCGCCACGGCACGCATGCGCGCCATCGAACGGTAGCTGGCGGCGGACAGCGGGAAGAACAGGCCTTTGATCAGCATCGTCAGGACGATGATCGACCAGCCCCAGTTACCCAGCAGGCTGTGGATATGTTGCAGCAGCCAGAAGATCGGCTGGGCGATGAACCACAGGAAGCCGTAGTCGACGGTCAGTTCCAGGCCTGGGGACAGTTCCTTGAGCTTGGACTGGATCTTCGGGCCGGCATACAGCATGGCGCTGGTTTCGGCCTTGGCACCGGCAGGCACGTTCAATGCCGGGCCGGTGTAGCCGATGATGTAGTTGCCCTGGCTGTCCTTGCGGGTCTGGACGACGTTGTTGTCCGACTTGCTCGGGATCCAGGCGGTCACGAAGTAGTGCTGCAGCCAAGCAACCCAGCCGCCGGACACATTTTCTTTCAAACTGCCTTTGTCGATGTCTTTCATCGACACTTTCTTGTACGGCTCCGAAGCTGTCCACAGGGCAGCACCCAGGTAGGTGGCGGTGCCGGTGGCCGTGCTCGACGACGGGTCGGAGCTGGCGTCACGCTTGAGTTGGGCAAACAGGTTACCGGTCCAGGCCTGGGCGCTCTGGTTGTCGATCAGGTAGCTGACGGTCAGGTCGTACTCACCGCGCTTGAAGCTGAAGCGCTTGATGTAATTGACGCCGTTCTCGCTGAACTTAAGGTCGACCACCAGTTGATCCTGGCCGTCGGCCAGTTGGTAGCTCTTGCGTTCGGAAGCATACAGTGGGCGACCGCTGGCTCGGGCGTCCGGGCCATTGGCGCCGGTCAGGCCGCTCTGTGCCAGGTACACGCGCTCGCTGCCGTTGTCGAACAGCTGGAACGGAATGTCCGGATGATCCTGGCGACGCGGGTACTTGGGCAGGGTCAACTGGACGATGTCGCCACCCACCGGGTCGATAGCCAGGTCCAGGACATCGGTCTTGATCCGGACCAGGTCCTTACTGACCGCGACCGGTGCCAGTTCGGCTGGGCTGGATTCAGCATTGGCGCTCGGCACATCGGCGCTGGCGCCATTGTTGCCGGCCGGCACGGTGTCCGGCAGCGCCGGGGCAACATTGCTGGCAGCAGTATTCTGAGTCGGCAAGGCAGCCTGGCCGTAGTCCTGGTTCCATTTCAGGACCATGACGTAGGACACGATTGCCAGGGCGACGATCAGGATCGTGCGTTTAATATCCATGATTACTCGGCTATCGAAGAAGTTCGGGAGGAAGGAGCAGGTGGAACGGGATCGAAACCACCGTCGTTCCACGGATGACAACGCCCCAGGCGACGAACGGCCAGCCACCCACCACGCAAGAGGCCATGGTTTTCAATGGCTTCGTAGGCGTAACAGGAGCAACTGGGGTAGAAACGACAGTGACTGGCCATCAGTGGACTAATGGCATAACGGTAAAACTGGATCGGTACGAGTGCCAGTTTACGCATCGTGACTGTCTACCCCTGCGGAATCGGCAGTAACCGCTGGAGAGGGCCGACTGCGTACCAGTCGCTTCCAGAGCTTGCCAAAGTGTTGGTGCAATTCTGGGTTTTCAATCTCGCCCAATCCCTTGCGCGCGACGATCACGATGTCCAGCCCAGCGAGCATCTGCTGGTTCAGACGGAACGAATCGCGCATCAAGCGCTTGAGGCGGTTGCGTTGAACGGCGAGCTTGACGCTCTTCTTGCCGATCACCAGGCCGAGGCGTGGATGATCGAGACCGTTCTCGCGAGCAAGGATAAGCAGGTTTTTCCCTGGAACCTTGCCGGTTGGGGAGTCGAAGACCGCTTTGAAATGCCGGGGTGTAAGCAGCCGCTTGTCCCGACTGAAGTCCTGACTCACCACCTGTGCCGAAAAATCAAATTGCCAGACGCTTACGGCCTTTGGCACGACGACGCGACAGAACAGCGCGGCCGTTCTTGGTAGCCATACGGGCACGGAAGCCGTGGGTGCGCGCGCGCTTGATGGTGCTTGGTTGGAAAGTACGTTTCATGGCGTGTTACCTGGGTTTGTCGACAACGGGCCGGAATGGCCCCCTTTTTAAGAGATCGGCGATTCTAGAGAAAGCAAGCCCGTAGGTCAATTTCCAACCAACGTTTGCTTATAGAAGGCGTGACCCTGGATGAGCGTCGCCGGCTTGATCGGACACCTCACGCAGGACAACATGAAAAAAATAGAAGGACATATAAAAAGCTTTTCTGAAGAACTTATAGATCTTAGGTGGATAACCTTCTGTGGATAACCATCTACAGGCCTTTGTATATAGGCGATGTAGCGATTCATAACCTTGTCTGTAAGGCGTGCTCTCGCTGTGCTGTGCCCTCGGAAAAGCTGTGGATCAAAAGCATCGTTATCCACAGCAGAGTTATCAACAGGCTAGAGGCCAGGGTTGTGCATAGCCCTCATGGTCGGTTATCCACAGAGCTTATTCACAATCCTTGGTGTCGCTTTGAGGGTGTTTTGGCGAATCTGCCCCGGCCTGAGTGGCGACCACATGTGGATAAGTGACTGGCCTCCCGGTACAATGGCGGTTTGGTTTTTTGCCTCATCCGGCTTTCAACTCAGGGGATATCCGTGTCAGTGGAACTTTGGCAGCAGTGCGTGGAGCTTCTGCGCGATGAACTGCCTGCCCAGCAATTCAACACCTGGATCCGTCCGCTACAGGTCGAAGCCGAAGGCGACGAGTTGCGCGTGTATGCGCCCAACCGTTTCGTTCTCGATTGGGTCAATGAAAAATACCTGGGCCGCCTGCTCGAGCTGTTGGGCGAGCATGGCAGCGGCATCGCGCCTGCCCTTTCCTTATTAATAGGCAGCCGCCGCAGCTCCGCTCCGCGTGCCGCGCCCAATGCGCCGGTCAGTGCTGCCGTGGCCGCATCCATGGCCCAGCAGACCCAGGTGCAGCCAGCCCAGGTCGTGGTCCCTAGCGAACCGGCCGTCGAGCCTGCGCTGGAGCTTGCCCCTGCCTTAGAGATCGAAGAGCCGTCTTCGCGTGACAGTTTCGACGCCATGGGCGAATCCTCCTCGGCACCGGCCACCACCGGTCGAACCGAGCAGCGTACCGTTCAGGTCGAAGGCGCCCTCAAGCACACCAGTTACCTGAACCGCACCTTCACCTTCGAGACCTTTGTCGAAGGTAAGTCAAACCAGTTGGCCCGGGCTGCGGCCTGGCAAGTCGCCGACAACCCCAAGCATGGCTACAACCCGCTCTTCCTTTATGGGGGCGTGGGCTTGGGTAAAACCCACCTCATGCATGCTGTGGGTAACCACCTGCTCAAGAAGAACCCCAATGCCAAGGTCGTCTACCTGCATTCCGAGCGGTTCGTGGCAGACATGGTCAAGGCGCTGCAGCTCAACGCAATCAATGAATTCAAGCGTTTCTATCGCTCCGTCGATGCGTTGCTGATCGACGATATCCAGTTCTTTGCCCGCAAGGAGCGCTCCCAGGAGGAGTTTTTCCACACCTTCAACGCCCTGCTCGAAGGTGGTCAGCAGGTGATCCTCACCAGTGACCGCTACCCGAAGGAAATCGAAGGGCTGGAAGAGCGCCTTAAGTCGCGTTTCGGCTGGGGCCTGACGGTTGCCGTCGAGCCTCCAGAGCTCGAAACCCGTGTGGCGATCCTCATGAAGAAGGCCGATCAGGCCAAGGTTGAGCTGCCCCACGATGCAGCATTCTTCATCGCTCAGCGCATCCGCTCCAATGTGCGTGAGCTCGAAGGCGCCCTGAAGCGGGTAATCGCGCACTCGCATTTCATGGGTCGGGATATCACCATCGAGTTGATTCGCGAATCGCTCAAGGACCTGCTGGCGCTTCAGGACAAGCTGGTCAGTGTGGATAACATCCAACGAACCGTGGCCGAGTACTACAAGATCAAGATCGCCGACTTGTTGTCCAAACGGCGTTCGCGGTCCGTGGCCCGCCCGCGTCAGGTCGCCATGGCGTTGTCCAAGGAGCTGACCAACCATAGCTTGCCGGAAATCGGCGATATGTTCGGCGGCAGGGACCACACCACGGTGTTGCACGCCTGCCGCAAGATCAACGAATTGAAGGAATCCGACGCGGACATCCGCGAGGACTACAAGAACCTGCTGCGTACGCTGACGACCTGATGGGCGTCGGAGCAGCTAATTGAAGGCAAGGGACTAGACCATGCATTTCACCATTCAACGCGAAGCCCTGTTGAAACCCCTGCAACTGGTCGCAGGCGTCGTCGAGCGCCGTCAGACCTTGCCGGTCCTGTCCAACGTGCTGCTGGTCGTGCAAGGCCAGCAACTGTCGTTGACCGGTACCGACCTGGAAGTCGAGCTGGTTGGCCGCGTGCAACTGGAAGAGCCGGCGGAGCCTGGCGAGATCACTGTCCCGGCGCGCAAGCTGATGGACATCTGCAAGAGCCTGCCCAACGACGTCCTGATCGATATCAAGGTCGACGAGCAGAAGCTGTTGGTCAAGGCCGGTCGCAGCCGCTTCACCCTGTCGACCCTGCCGGCCAATGACTTCCCGACCGTCGAGGAAGGCCCAGGCTCGCTGACCTGCAACCTGGAGCAAAGCAAACTGCGCCGTCTGATCGAGCGCACCAGCTTCGCCATGGCCCAACAGGACGTGCGCTACTACCTCAACGGCATGCTGCTGGAAGTGTCGACCGACACCCTGCGCGCCGTTGCCACCGATGGTCACCGCCTGGCGCTGTGCTCCATGCAGGCGGCAATCGGCCAGGCTGAACGCCACCAGGTCATCGTGCCGCGCAAAGGTATCCTCGAACTGGCGCGCCTGCTGACCGACCCGGAAGGCATGGTCAGTATCGTTCTGGGCCAACACCACATTCGCGCGACTACCGGCGAGTTCACCTTCACTTCGAAGCTGGTGGATGGGAAGTTCCCGGACTATGAGCGTGTCCTGCCCAAGGGCGGCGACAAACTGGTGATTGGTGACCGCCAGGCGCTTCGCGAAGCGTTCAGCCGCACCGCGATCCTGTCCAACGAAAAGTACCGCGGCATTCGCCTGCAGTTGGCTTCTGGCCAATTGAAAATCCAGGCCAACAACCCGGAGCAGGAAGAAGCGGAAGAAGAAATCAGCGTCGACTACAGCGGCAGCTCGCTGGAGATCGGGTTCAACGTCAGCTACCTCTTGGATGTGCTGGGCGTCATGACCACGGAACAGGTGCGCCTGATCTTGTCCGACTCCAACAGCAGCGCCTTGCTCCAGGAAGCCGGTAACGATGATTCCTCCTACGTCGTCATGCCGATGCGCCTGTAATCTGTAGCAGGCCAAATGTCCCTTCGACGTATCATGGTCACCGCGGTGCGCAACCTGCACCCGGTGACGCTCTCCCCCTCTCCCCGCATCAACATCCTCTACGGCGCCAACGGCAGCGGCAAGACCAGTGTGCTGGAGGCTGTGCATCTGTTGGGGTTGGCTCGGTCCTTCCGTAGCACACGCCTGAACCCGGTCATCCAGTACGAGCAGCCAACTTGCACTGTATTTGGCGAGGTTCAGCTTGTCGAAGGTGGTACCAGCAGCCTGGGTATTTCCAGGGACCGCCAGGGAGAGTTCACCATCCGCATTGATGGGCAGAATGCGCGCAGCACGGCTCAGTTAGCCGAGATGTTGCCGCTTCAGCTGATCAACCCGGACAGTTTCCGCCTGCTCGAAGGTGCCCCGAAGATACGGCGGCAATTCCTCGATTGGGGTGTGTTCCACGTGGAACCTCGGTTCATGGCTGCCTGGCAGCGCCTGCAGAAGGCGCTGCGGCAGCGGAACTCATGGTTGCGTCATGGTACACTTGACGCTGCTTCGCAAGCCGCCTGGGACCGGGAATTGTGCCTGGCCAGCGCGGAGATAGATGAATACCGTCGCAACTACATCAAGGCCTTGAAGCCTGTCTTCGAGCGAACCCTGAGCGAACTGGTGGAGCTGGACGGGTTGACCCTGAGCTACTACCGAGGCTGGGACAAGGACCGGGAACTTAACGAAGTACTCGCCTCCTCTCTACTTCGGGACCAGCAGATGGGCCATACCCAGGCCGGCCCGCAGCGTGCGGACTTGCGCCTTCGACTGAGAGCGAACAATGCCGCCGACATCCTCTCACGGGGCCAGCAGAAGCTCGTGGTGTGTGCCTTGCGGATTGCCCAGGGCCACCTCGTCAGCCAGGCCCGTCGTGGACACTGTATTTATCTCGTGGATGACTTGCCGTCCGAGTTGGACGAGCAGCATCGCCGTGCTCTATGCCGCTTGCTTGAAGAATTACACTGCCAGGTTTTCATTACCTGTGTAGATCACGAATTACTGAGGGAAGGCTGGCAGACGGAAACGCCAGTTGCTTTGTTCCACGTGGAACAAGGCCGTATCACCCAGACCCACGACCATCGGGAGTGAAGGCATGAGCGAAAATCAAACGTACGACTCCTCCAGCATCAAGGTGCTGAAAGGGCTGGATGCCGTGCGCAAGCGTCCCGGCATGTACATTGGCGACACCGATGATGGCAGCGGCCTGCACCACATGGTATTCGAAGTGGTCGATAACTCGATCGACGAAGCCCTCGCCGGTCATTGCGACGACATCACTGTCATCATTCACCCTGACGAATCCATCAGTGTTCGCGACAACGGTCGCGGCATTCCTGTTGATGTCCACAAGGAAGAAGGTGTATCGGCTGCCGAGGTCATCATGACCGTCCTGCACGCCGGTGGTAAGTTCGACGACAACTCCTATAAAGTTTCCGGTGGCTTGCACGGTGTGGGCGTATCCGTGGTAAACGCCCTGTCCGAGAAGTTGGTATTGACCGTACGCCGCAGCGGCAAAATCTGGGAACAGACCTACGTCCATGGTGTTCCACAGGCGCCTATGGCCGTTGTCGGTGATAGCGAAACCACCGGCACCCATATCCACTTCAAGCCTTCGGCTGAAACCTTCAAGAACATCCACTTCAGCTGGGACATTCTGGCCAAGCGGATTCGCGAACTGTCCTTCCTGAACTCGGGCGTCGGCATCCTGCTCAAGGACGAACGCACCGGCAAGGAAGAGTTCTTCAAGTACGAAGGCGGCCTGCGCGCATTCGTTGAGTACCTGAACACCAACAAGACCCCGGTCAACTCCCAGGTGTTCCACTTCAATGTTCAGCGTGATGACGGCGTGGGTGTTGAAGTTGCCCTGCAGTGGAACGATAGCTTCAACGAAAACCTGCTGTGCTTCACCAACAACATTCCGCAGCGCGATGGTGGTACCCACCTGGTCGGCTTCCGTTCTTCGCTGACGCGTAGCCTGAACAACTACATTGAGCAAGAAGGCCTGGCCAAGAAGAACAAGGTCGCGACCACCGGTGATGATGCCCGCGAAGGCCTGACCGCGATCATTTCGGTCAAGGTGCCGGACCCGAAATTCAGCTCCCAGACCAAGGACAAGCTGGTTTCCTCGGAGGTGAAAACCGCCGTGGAACAGGAGATGAACAAGTACTTCGCCGACTTCCTGTTGGAGAACCCCAACGAGGCCAAGGCGGTTGTCGGTAAGATGATCGATGCAGCCCGTGCCCGTGAAGCCGCGCGCAAGGCTCGTGAGATGACCCGCCGTAAAGGTGCGCTGGACATCGCCGGCCTGCCAGGCAAGCTCGCTGACTGCCAGGAAAAGGACCCTGCCCTTTCCGAACTCTACCTAGTGGAGGGTGACTCCGCCGGTGGTTCGGCCAAGCAAGGCCGTAACCGTCGTACCCAGGCGATCCTGCCGCTCAAGGGCAAGATCCTCAACGTCGAGAAAGCACGTTTTGACAAGATGATCTCGTCCCAGGAAGTGGGCACGCTGATCACCGCGCTGGGCTGTGGCATCGGCCGCGAAGAGTACAACATCGACAAGCTGCGTTATCACAACATCATCATCATGACCGATGCTGACGTTGACGGTTCGCACATCCGTACCCTGCTGCTGACCTTCTTCTTCCGTCAGTTGCCGGAGCTGGTCGAGCGTGGCTATATCTATATCGCCCAGCCGCCGCTGTACAAGGTGAAGAAAGGCAAGCAGGAGCAGTACATCAAGGACGACGAGGCCATGGAAGAATACATGACCCAGTCGGCCCTGGAGGATGCCAGCCTGCACCTGGATGAGTCGGCGCCAGCCGTTTCCGGCGTGCAGCTCGAAGCGTTGGTGAACGAATTCCGTGGTGTGATGAAGACGCTCAAGCGTCTGTCGCGCCTGTATCCGGAAGAGTTGACCGAGCACTTCATCTACCTGCCGGAAGTCACCCTCGAGCACTTGGCAGACCATGCCGGCATGCAGGCATGGCTGGGCAAGTTCCAGGAGCGCCTGAACAACAGCCAGAAGTCCGGCCTGACCTATCAAGCCAGCCTGCGCGAAGACAAGGAGCGCAACATCTGGCTGCCGGAAGTGGAAATCACCTCCCACGGCCTGGCCAGCTATGTCACTTTCAACCGCGATTTCTTCGGAAGCAACGACTACCGCTCGGTTGTCGCGGTGGGCGCCAAGTTGGCGACCCTGCTGGGCGAAGGCGCCTATGTTCAGCGTGGCGAGCGTCGCAAGGCGGTCACTGAGTTCAAGGAAGCCCTCGACTGGCTGATGAACGAAACCACCAAGCGTCACACCATCCAGCGATACAAAGGTTTGGGCGAGATGAACCCTGACCAGCTGTGGGAAACCACGATGGACCCAACCGTGCGCCGCATGCTCAAGGTGACCATCGAGGATGCTATCGCTGCCGATCAGCTGTTCAACACTTTGATGGGCGATGCGGTCGAGCCGCGTCGTGACTTCATCGAAAGCAATGCGCTGTCGGTGTCCAACTTGGACTTCTGATTAGCGAGTTAGCTATGGAGAGCAGAGTTATTTGCCTTTTCGGCCAGAGTTAAGCTTGATAGCCAAAATTAGTGGCTAGAAGAAAGAAGCCCCAGTAGGTCATGTGCCTGCTGGGGTTTTCTTTAGGAAGGATTCAGCCAATGATTGCAAGGTGTCCTACTCAACCGCCTTTCTCATGCCCTTCTACTCCTACTCAACCAATCACCAGGATCTCATATAGCGCAGGAATGCACGCCGGCAACCACCGTCGGCCAAGCGGTCCCCGACCCTGATACAGGCGTGAGGGCGTATTGAACCTGCGTAGGTCGACGTCAGGTTTCGCCTCCCGCTCATTGGGCCCTCCAGGCAATCCTCAGTGCTCAGGGGTTCGCTACAGGCACGCGAGAAACTTGATCAAACTTGATTTTGATCGAGCGAACCCCTACATTAACGACTATGCAAAATACCCTACACACCGAGTCGCTTCGCGCGGCCCTTGTTCAGCGTGGCTGGACTCAAAAAGACTTGGCAGACCAGATGGGAGTTTCGGCGCAATCCGTCACTAACTGGTTTAAAGGCAAGGACTTTCCCCGTCCGGACAAACTGCTGAAGTTGGCCACGACGCTGCAGTTGCCGTTTTCGCAGTTGGTTGCCCCACCTCCGGATCAGCCGGTAGTGGCGTTCCGCAAGAAGGCTGGCACCAAAACCACCGATGAACACATTCTGAAAGCGATAGGTATCGGCGGTTTGCTCAAGCCTCTCGTCGATTTTTTGCCTAAGCTGCCCACCTTACGCACTCAGATTTCGTCGCCTTCCATCAGCTATGCGCGTTTGCAGAGCGATGTGTCCCAAGTGCGCGAGAAATTGGGCTTGGGTGAGCGCAGTGTGCTGGGGTATGAAGCGCTGATTGCCGAATTCAAGGCGTGTGGAGCTGTGCTCGTGCCCGTTCTCTGGGGACACAAGCAGCAACACAAGAATGCGCTGCACATTCTATTGCCGGCGTCAGACGCCACTTTCGTGTTCGTCAATCTGGACACTAAGCTGGAAGACTTTAAGTTCTGGATGGCTCACGAATTGGCGCATGTCTACACCCCTGACCTGGCAGGGAGTGATGCAGGGGAAGATTTTGCGGACGCTTTTGCTGGCGCACTACTGTTTCCTGAGACCTGTGCGCAGCTCGCGTATTCTGAGGCGGCTCAAGCGTCCAGCGCTGCTGGGGAAGTGCATGTCCTTCAGCGACATGCCCGGCATCACCAAATTTCATTGAACACGGTGTTCCAGCAGACCCAAGGTTATGCAGCGGAAAACCAGCTGCCGTCATTGCGGGTGATCGAAACAACAATCCATAAAGTGCGAAACAGCTCAGAACCGCGACTGGTCAGCACGCTCTTGTTTGAACCGATTCCGCCCAAGCCGGCGCAATATCTTGCGGCTGCGTCGAATGTATTTCAGTCGGAGTTTTTTCTTGCGCTCAAACGCATGATTCGTGAGCACGGCACGGGCCCGTCCTATGTTCAGCAAATCATGGACGTGTCCCTCAGTGATGCCACTGCAATTTATGGCGAGCTGGCGCGTTGAATGCGGTGCTCACGCTCGTCTTGCTGGATACTAATGCGTATCTCCGGCTGGCGAAGCGGGTGCGGCCGATGTTGGGCGTTGCGTTTGGCCAGAAAAACTACGTTTTGACTATTCTGAAAGACGTTGAGGAAGAAGTGCATCGCAGTGGTGCATTGAAGTTCAAATTTCCTTGGTTCGACGGTGCGGATCTCGCCGCTGAGCGAATTGCGAAGCAGGTTCGCCTCAGCGCTGATGAGAGAGGCCAGTTGGCGGCTGCGCAAAGCGTGCTGCGGGGTTGGGTCTTAATGAATCCGGCAGTCTATACCACGGCGGGCCGCTCACCTCCTTCCTCGACGGACTGTCGAGTGCTTGCATTTGGTCAAATCCGAAACGCCATAGTGGTCACGGATGACCTAGGTATGCACAAGCTGGCTCAAGATTTCGGTATTGCTGTCTGGCACGGCCATGAGCTGCTCAAGAAAATGCTTACGGCAAAGCTCGTCACTAATGAGCAAGTCAAAAGCATTTTCGAAGCGCTAGAGCTAAATGGTGATCTGACTGAGACATGGCGGCAAGCGAAGCACACTGCCTTTGTGAAGCTGTTCGGTAAGGGGCTAAATGGGTGATGTCCGACATTGGACCTACAGAGATTCCATAAGCAGGATGGGAGGAAATCCGTAGCTTTGCATCTATAGCTTGATTGATGCTTGTCCGGGCTTGGGCTGCACTCTGCTAAACCGTAGCTGTTTGATCCGCTTTGCCCCTGCTGATAGCCTGTTCAAAGGTTGATCTCTCAACGGCTGGGGTTCCGAAGCGGTGACTGATTCCACGCTTGTGGCGAAATTGCGGGCTGAAAATGCTCGACTGATAGCTTTGCTTGAATCACATGGTATTGAGTGGCAGCTTCCAGCTGAGTCTGTATGTATGCCGGTAGTGGATCAGTCGCTTACCAACCTTGATACTAATAGCAAACTCGCCCTTTTTCGCAGTTTGTTCAAAGGCCGTATTGATACCTATCCGTTGCGCTGGGAAAGCAGGGGCGGCAAATCTGGCTATGCACCGGCCTGCGCCAACGAATGGCGACCTGGAGTCTGCGAGAAGCCACGCATCAAATGCAGTGATTGTGGGCAGCGCCAGCTCCTGTCGGTGAGTGACGAGGTTATTTATCGACATTTAGCTGGGACGATTGTGGTCGGCGTGTATCCGTTGCTTTTGGATGATACGTGCCACTTCCTAGCTGTCGATTTCGATGAGGCTGATTGGCGAGAAGATGCATTGGCCTTTGTGCAAGCTTCTCGCTCTCTCGATGTCCCCGTAGCACTTGAAATCTCTCGCTCTGGTAATGGAGCACACGCATGGATTTTCTTCCAAGATAAAGTGCCTGCGATTGAGGCCCGTCGTCTGGGAGCCGCGATCATCAGTCATGCTTGTGAACGCACCCGACAACTGTCACTCAGTTCCTACGACAGGCTCTTCCCGAATCAGGATTTCATGCCTAAGGGTGGGTTCGGTAACCTAATTGCGTTGCCACTGCAAAAGCGAGCCAGGGCTAACAATCACAGTGTTTTTGTCGATGATTCCTTTGAGCCATATCCCGACCAATGGCGGTTCCTAGCCTCTGTTCGACGGATGAGCCCTGAGGATATCCAACCCGTTATCAATCAAGCTATGGGCAATCGCGATCCATTGGGGGTTGCTTTTGTCGACGAGCAGAACGATACCGAGCCATGGAAACAGCGTGAGCGAACGTCCCGGTCGTTGACCTGCCCTCTGCCAGCTACCCTTAACGTCACGCTGGCGAACCTGATTTACTTTGAAAAATCGCAGTTGCCGCAACCCTTGGCTAACCAGCTAATCCGACTCGCTGCTTTTCAAAATCCTGACTTTTACAAGGCACAGGCCATGCGCCTATCAGTCTGGAACAAGCCCAGGGTAATCGGCTGTGCACAAAATTTTCCTCAGCATATTGGGATTCCCCGGGGTTGCTGGGATGCGGTACTGGACCTGTTAAATGAGTACAAAATTACCCCACAGCTACAGGATGAACGCTTTGCTGGCGTTAGCCTCGACGTCGATTTCTTAGGTACTTTACGGCCAGATCAAGACGCGGCGATCCACGCTTTAATGCCATACGACACCGGGATACTCTGCGCCCCTACTGCGTTTGGCAAAACAGTAACTGCTGCCGCACTCATCGCCAGGCGTAGAGTCAACACGCTAGTGCTGGTGCACCGCACAGAACTGCTTCGACAGTGGCAAGCTCGGTTACAAACATTCTTGGGCGTAGGCAAAGAGGTCGTCGGTACGATTGGCGGTGGGAAGCCCAAGACAACTGGGCAGATCGACATTGCTGTGATGCAGTCACTTTCGCGGAAAGGTGAAATCAGCGATCTGATCAAAAATTACGGTCAGGTCATTGTCGATGAGTGCCATCACCTCTCGGCGGTGTCTTTTGAAGCATTGCTTAGGAGCGCCCCCGCGCGATATGTGCTTGGGCTGACCGCTACACCCATCCGTCGAGATGGGCAGCAGCCAATCATTTTCATGCAGTGCGGTCCCATTCGGCATACTGCCGCTCGACCAGAAAGCGCTCCCCATGATTTGTCAGTCATTCCTCGAATGCTCTCAGGTCCGATCCCATTACCTGGAGGTGCGGGGATACAGGACGTCTTCAAAACTCTTGCTGATGATACGGGGCGTACCGCGCTGATTGTTTCGGACGTTCGCTCCGCGTATGACCAAGGTAGAAAAGTACTCGTGCTGACACAGCGCACCGAGCATGTAGATGTTCTAGAGCATGCACTGAAGGGACATGTCGAAAACCTCTACACCCTCCATGGGCGAATGCCTAAGAAGCAGCGGTTAGCTCGGCTTTCAGAGCTTGAGTCCTTATCTGAAGACGCACCTCGTGTGCTTCTTGCTACCGGAAAATTGATTGGTGAGGGATTTGACCATCCTGCATTGGATACTCTCGTGTTGGCTATGCCCATTTCCTGGCGAGGAATTCTCCAGCAGTACACCGGTCGGCTGCATCGAGCGCACACTGCCAAGACTGACGTACAAGTCATCGATTTTGTGGATGAGGGCAACGTCGCATTAATGCGGATGTGGGAAAAGCGCAAAATGGGCTACAGGACGATGGGGTACCGGATGATGGATACCCTAGCTACTATGAAACTGCTCTAGGATGGGGTACCTGATCCGCCCTCGTTGGTGTGGGCGTATGCTTCCGCATGCTTGGAGGCCTGTGGCTAGATGGTGGCTTGTAGCGAAACATGCTCCTGTCGTCTGTTCGTATTCTACTAGCGTGAAGAGGCCGGTTTTGAAACGACATTTAATAGGGCCAGGAAGCCGCAATACGACACGAATTCGGTTACATACGCGACATTTATGGCGCCCATGTTCCACGTGGAACCCCCATTTTCTCGAGGGGAGCTGTGACAATTTATATGCCCATCGACAATTAGCGAGCAGCAGAAAAAAGCCAGTCCTTATGGATTGGCTTTTTTTGCCTGATGGAAAAGCATCGTCAATGTTTCACGTGGAACGTTCTAGAAACCCAACTCTTTCAGCCGCCTGTACAAGGTCCGTTCACTCATCCCCAGGTGCTCGGCCAGCTCACTTCGAGACCCTTTGAAGGTCTCCAATGCGTGAATCAGGTCGGCCTTCTCTTTTCGAGCGCGTCCTCGTGGAACAATCGGCTCGGCCACCGGATAGATATCCTCCTGTAGGTGTTCCGGTCGAATCAGTCCGTCGTCGGCAAACAGCCGGGCTCGTTCCAGGATATTGCGCAGTTCACGGATATTGCCCGGAAAAGTATGCAGGCTAAGCCGGTCCAGTGCTTCGGCAGTCATTTGCGGCGACTGCTTGCCTGCCATTCGTTGCAACAGGCTTTCGCATAGCAGGGGCAAATCTTCCACCCGTTCACGCAAAGCCGGCAGGCGAATCGGAAAGCCGCTGATGCGGTAGTACAGGTCTTCACGGAATGAACCCTCCGCGGCCATTTGCTTCAAGGGCTTGTGCGTCGCCGAGACCAGGCGGAAATCCGAATGGACCGTTCGCGTGCTGCCCACCGGGCGGAAACTGCCCGACTCGATCAGGCGTAAAAGCTTCACCTGCATGGCCAAGGGGACTTCACCGATTTCGTCGAGAAACAGCGTGCCCCCATGGGCCGCTTCGGCTAGCCCGATCTTGCGCTGAGTCGCACCGGTAAACGCTCCCTTCTCATAGCCGAACAGCTCGCTCTCGAACAGCGATTCGGTCAGCCCAGTACAGTCCACCACCACCAGCGGACCATTAGCCCTAGGGCTACCCAGGTGCAAAGCACGCGCGAACAACTCCTTGCCGGTACCGGACTCCCCCTGCAGCAGCACTGGGATCTGTGCCGGTGCTGCCCGTTGCAGGCTGGCGACGGCCGACTTGAACGCTGGAGCCCGACCGACCAGCCCCTGTTCTTGCGGCTGGGCGGAGGCCAGGGTAACGCTGGTCAGACGTTCGACAAATGCCATCACCCTGCCCTCGTCATCGAGGATCGGGCGCAGTTCCACATCCACATGCTCGGGGCCTCGAGGCGTATGGTGAATATGCAGCACGCGCTCCGGCATTTTGCTGTCCAGCGATTTGCGCAACGGGCAATGCTCGCCGGCTTGGTCGCAAGGTACGGCGTAATGGTGCGAGACCCGATGGCATTTCTCGCCGATGGGCGCATGGTCCTGGCTGCCGAACTGACGACGATAGGCGGCGTTGGCGGCAAGGATGTTGTAGTCGGTGTCCAGCACGATGCTGGGCAGCACATCGTGTTCGAGGTAGGACACCAGCGCGAGAATCGCGGGTTGGGAAGCAGCTTGCATGACGGCACCAAATAAAGGACTTGGCGAGCGTAGCAAGGACTGCCAAACACTGCCATTGGCTGTCAGTCGACTGCCATTTCTGCCGGGGAAAAGACAAGCCACGCTGCCTTCATCGCCGGAAAAGCCCGCTCCTACAGGGGGCGCAATGGTGGCATGTATCTTGATAAAGCTCTCTGCACCGCCTAAGCCTTTCAAGAAGGCCGGGTGGATAACTGGAGAGTGAAATGATCATCGGCAACAACCTTCATGTGGAAGCCTTGTTCGACAAGGCGACCTCGACCCTCAGCTACTTGGTCATGGATGGCGAGACGCGCCAGTGCGCGCTGATCGACAGCGTGCTGGACTATGACCCCAAGTCCGGCCGCACCAGCACCGAGTCGGCTGACCGCCTGATCGCGTTGGTCGAGTCGCTCGAGGCCAAGGTGCAATGGATTCTCGAAACTCACGTTCACGCCGATCACCTGTCTGCCGCGGCTTATCTCAAGGGCCGGCTCGGAGGCACCATCGCCATCGGCGCGCAGATTACCCAGGTGCAGAAGACTTTCGGCACGCTGTTCAATGCCGAGCCTGGTTTCGCTCGTGACGGCAGCCAGTTCGATGTGCTGTTCGAGGATGAGGAAGGCTTTCGCATCGGCAACCTGAATGCCCGAGCCCTGCACACGCCTGGGCATACCCCGGCCTGCATGAGCTACATGGTCGAGGATGCAGGCGAGATTGCCGTGTTCGTCGGCGATACGTTGTTCACGCCCGACTACGGCACTGCCCGTTGCGATTTCCCCGGTGCCAGTGCTCGCACCCTGTATCGGTCGATCCGTCGCCTGTTGGCCTTCCCTGACCAGACCCGCCTGTTCATGTGCCATGACTACCTGCCAGGCGGTCGCGAGCTGTGCTACGTGACCACTGTCGCCGAGCAGCGTGCCGGCAATATCCATATCCATGAAGGTGTCAGCGAGGACAGTTTCGTCTCCATGCGTGAAGCCCGCGACGCCACCCTCGACATGCCTGTGCTGATTCTGCCTTCGGTGCAGATCAACATGCGCAGCGGGCAATTCCCCGAGCCTGAAGCGAATGGCGTGAGCTATCTGAAAATCCCGCTGAACACGCTGTAAGCCCGCGCTGCACCCATAACGCGATTCAAGGAACACTGCCATGCCTGCCCTGCTGTCCCCTGCCGATACGTCCCGTGCCGACCACCATAAAGTGGTGATCGTCGGCGCCGGTGCTGCCGGTATCGCCACCGCCTCAAGCCTTATCGCCCGTGACCCTTCCCTGGACATCGCCCTGGTCGACCCAGCGGACGTCCATTATTACCAGCCTGGCTGGACCATGGTCGGCGCTGGTGTGTTCAAGGCACCGAACACGGCCCGCACCATGGCCTCGATCATTCCCCGTGGCGTGCGTTGGATAAAGGCGCGGGTCGAAGGCTTTGACCCTCAGGCGCAGTTGGTCACCTTGGCGGATGGTCGTGCCATCAGCTATGAGCAACTGGTGGTTTGCCCAGGCCTCAAGCTGGATTGGAGCGCCATCGAAGGGCTCGAAGAAACCTTGGGCCGCCATGGCGTGACGTCCAATTACCGCTACGATCTGGCGCCCTATACCTGGCAGTTGGTGCAAACGCTCAAACAGGGTCGTGCGCTGTTCACCCAGCCACCGATGCCAATCAAGTGTGCCGGTGCGCCACAAAAGGCGTTGTACCTGTCATGTGACCACTGGTTGCGCCAGGGGCACCTGGGCGCGATCAAACCCTGCTTCTTCAACGCTGGTGGAGTGTTGTTCGGCGTTGCCGAATATGTGCCCGCACTCATGGCCTATATCGACAAGTATGGCGTCGATCTCAACTACTCCCATCGCTTGGTGGCGGTGGACGGGCCGAACAGGCGCGCTACCTTCGTGCGCACACTGCCAGACGGCAGCAGCGAGACCCGGGTCGAAGCCTTCGACATGCTCCATGTGGTGCCGCCACAGGTCGCGCCGGACTTCATCCGGCAAAGTTCGCTCGCCGATGCCGCCGGTTGGGTGGATGTGGACCCAGCGACCCTGCGCCATCGTCGATTCGCCAATATCCATGCCCTTGGGGACGTCATCAACACCAGCAATGCCAAGACCGCCGCGGCTGCGCGCAAGCAGGCTCCGGTAGTCGCCAACAATGTGCTGGTGGGTTTGGAACGCTTGGCCACTCTGGCTCAATACGATGGCTACGGCTCCTGCCCGTTGACGGTCGAACGGGGCAAAATCGTGCTCGCCGAATTCACCTACGGCGGCAAGGTGGCGCCGAGCTTCCCTCGCTGGCTGCTCGACGGGCGCCAGCCCACGCGCCTGGCCTGGTTGCTCAAGGCACGGATACTGCCGCCGCTGTACTGGCGAGGGATGCTCAAGGGCCGCGAATGGTTGGCGCGGCCACAACCCTTGGTAGTCGAGGCCGGGCAGTGATCGAACAGCAACTCGTTGGTGCTGTGCTGGGGGCGGCCATTGGCGCTGTGCTGGCCCTGACCGGTGCCGGTGGCGGGATTCTCGCGGTGCCCTTGCTGGTGTTCGGCCTGGGGCTGTCGATGGTCGAGGCGGCTCCCATCGGCTTGCTTGCCGTGGGCTTGGCGGCGGCGGTCGGAGCGTTGCTGGGGTTGCGCCAGGGCCTGGTGCGCTACCGCGCAGCCATGTTCATCGCGGCCATCGGTGTGATTGCTGCGCCGTTCGGCCTGATGCTCGCGCATCGCTTGCCGAACACCCCGCTGGCGCTGGTGTTCGCCGGAGTGCTGGTCTATGCCTGCTTGCGCATCTGGCGCAAGGCGAGGCGTGAGCTGCGCGGCGAACCGGCCTGTGGCGATCGGCAGATCATGCCCTGCGTGCTCAACCCGCTGCAGGGGCGGCTGCGCTGGACCCTCCCCTGCGCCCGCGCGCTGGCGTTCACCGGCGTGCTGGCGGGCCTGTTGTCCGGCTTGCTGGGTGTGGGTGGTGGTTTCGTCATCATCCCGGCCTTGAACCGCTACACCAACCTGGACATGAAGAGCATTGTCGCCACTTCACTGGCGGTGATCGCCTTGGTGTCCGTGGGCAGCGTGGCCAGCGCCAGCCTGGCCGGCGTCATGCATTGGACGGTAGGTGCGCCGTTTGCTGTGGGTGCCGTGCTTGGTCTGTTGCTGGCGCGGCCTCTGGCAAGCAAGCTGGCCGGGCCACGCCTGCAGCAATTGTTCGCTGTGACCGGCATCGGCGCGGCGCTGTTGCTGGCGGGCAAGGTGCTAGTCGGCTAGCAGCTCGGCCTGCTCTGCGTTACACAGCGCCAGCAGGTAGTCCCAGACCACTCGCAGGCGTACCGACTTGTGCAGTTCGCGGCGTGTGCAGATCCAGTAGCTGCGCTGGATGGTTTCGCTAGGCAATACCCGAACCAGCGAGGGGTCGTGCCGCGCCATGTAGTTGGGCAGCACGGCAATGCCCAACCCGGCGCTGGCGGCCTGTTGCTGGGCGATCACGCTGGTGCTGCGGAACACCACGTTGGGCGCGCGGCAGAAGCTGTTGAGAAACAGCAATTCCTGGCTGAACAGTAAATCATCGACGTAGCCGATCCAGTTGTGCCGGGCCAAGTCTTCACGGTTACGCAGGGGCGGTGCCCGGTCCAGGTACGCCTGGCTGGCATACAGGGCCAGGCGGTAGTCGGTGAGCTTGCGCGTGATCAACAGGTCGGCGCTGGGGCGTTCCAGGTGGATGCTGATTTCCGCCTCGCGGTTGAGAATGCTCACGAAACGCGGCACCGCGACCAATTCCACCTCGAGCCCCGGATAACGTTCGAAGAGCGCATTCATGCGCGGGGTGAAGAACATGATGCCGATGCCTTCGGTGACGCCGAGGCGGATCTTGCCCAAAGGTGCGGCGGCCTGGGTGATTTCTTCCTGGGCGAGCAGGGCCACGTTTTCCATGGCCTCGGCATGCTTGAGCAGTGCCTGGCCGGAAGGTGTGAGTTCGTAGCCCTGAGCATGTTGGACGAACAACGCAGTACCCAGGCTCTGTTCGATGCTCTCGATATGCCGGGCGACGGTGCTGTGGGTGGTGTTGAGGCGCTTGGCGGCGGTCAGCAGCCGGCCGCTGCGCTGCAACTCGAGGAAAAACCGCAGATCATTCCAGTCGAACATGCTGTTTCCCTGTGAATTTGGGGGCTTCACTGCACCCTGTGAGAGTGGGCTTGCCCCGCGATTGCATCGGCCAGGCCGCCAGCGTTGTCAGCTGTTACGCAATCGCGGGACAAGCCCGTTCCCACAGAGATCGGCATTACGGCTGCGGTGGGCGCTGTGCTAAAACGCACAGCGGCTGCGCGAAATCTCGTGTTTCGTCAGCGAAATTAATCAATAAGATGGTCCTCGACAAGAATAAAAATCAGGCGCGAGGTTTCACATGCCATCAGCCGATTCTGTCTTCGACTATGTGGTCGTCGGTGCCGGCCCCGCCGGTTGCCTGCTGGCCAACCGCTTGTCCGTCGACCCTTCCTGCCGCGTCCTGCTGCTCGAAGCAGGGGGCCGTGACAACTATCCCTGGATTCACATTCCCGTCGGTTACCTGCGCTGCATCGGCAACCCACGTACCGACTGGTGCTTCAACACCGAGGCGCAGCCAGGCCTGGGTGGTCGTAGCCTGGGCTACCCACGAGGCAAGGTGCTGGGCGGCTGCTCTTCGATCAACGGCATGATCTACATGCGCGGCCAGGCCGCCGACTACGACCGCTGGGCCGAGCAGGGCAACGACGGCTGGGCATGGAAGGACGTGCTGCCCCTGTTCAAGGCCAGCGAGCACCATTTCGCTGGCGCCAGCGACAGCCATGGTGGCGATGGGGAATGGCGGGTCGAGCAGCAACGCTACAGCTGGCCGATCCTCGATGCCTTCCGCGACGCCGCCGAGCAAAGCGGCATCGCCAAGGTGGCCGACTTCAACACCGGCGACAACGCAGGCTGTGGATATTTTCAGGTCAACCAGCGCAGCGGCGTGCGTTGGAATGCCTCCAAGGCCTTCCTGCGGCCTGTGCAGACGCGCCCCAACCTTACCGTGCTCACCGGGGTAGAGGTCGACCAGGTGATTCTCGACAACACCCGCGCCACGGCCGTCAAGGCACGATGGCAAGGCGCCTGGCATGCATTCAAGGCGCAGCGGGAGATCATTCTCTGCGCAGGCTCCGTGGGTTCGCCTGGCATCCTCCAGCGTTCCGGCATCGGCCCGCGCAAGCTGCTCGAGGGCCTTGGAATCGGTGTGCGTCATGAGCTGCCCGGCGTGGGTGGCAACTTGCAGGACCACCTGCAACTGCGCCTGATCTACCAGGTGCGCAACACCCGTACGCTCAACCAAATGGCCAACAGCTTATGGGGCAAGATGGAAATGGGCCTGCGCTATCTCTACGATCGCAGTGGCCCACTGGCCATGGCACCGAGCCAGCTGGGCGCGTTCGTTCGTTCCGGACCCGAGCAGGCCACTGCCAACCTGCAGTATCACATCCAGCCCTTGTCGCTGGAGCGTTTCGGTGAGCCGTTGCATCGTTTCCCGGCGTTCACCGCGTCGGTGTGCAACCTGCGTCCCGCCAGCCGTGGACGTATCGATATCCGTTCGGCCGACCTGCACGCCGCGCCCTTGATCGACCCGAACTACCTGAGCGACCCCGAGGACCTGCGCGTGGCCGCCGATGCCATCCGCCTTACCCGGCGCATCGTCCAGGCCCCTGCCCTGGCGGCGTTCGACCCTCGTGAATACCTGCCAGGCCCTGCCCTGCAGACCGAGCAGCAGCTGCACGAGGCCGCCGGCAAAATCGGCACCACCATCTTCCATCCGGTCGGTACCTGCCGCATGGGCAGCGGCCCGCTGGATGTGGTGGACAGCCAACTGCGGGTGCATGGCATACCAGGCTTGCGCATCGCCGATGCCTCGATCATGCCGCAGATCGTCTCGGGCAATACCTGTTCACCCACACTGATGATCGCCGAGAAGGCGGCGCAACTGATCCGCAACGGGAGCCCTACACAGACCAACCTCAGCGACCTGAACGCGATACCGACGCCCTGACCCGGGTGCGTGCAACACCGGCGGCTTGTGGTCAGAAGCCGTCGACAGTGGAAAACAACAATAATCACTGTGGCCTGCGGGCCGAGGACAGCAACGATGTCGGATTACATCCAAGAGCAAGGCACGGCAGCCAGCACGGTCAGCCGACGTGAGGAACGCAAGATCATTTTCGCGTCATCCCTCGGGACGGTGTTCGAGTGGTATGACTTTTTTCTCTATGGCGCCCTGGCAGCGGTGATCAGCAAGCAGTTCTTCGCTGGGGTCAACGACACCACGGCGTTCATCTTCGCCTTGATGGCCTTCGCTGCAGGCTTCCTGGTGCGGCCATTCGGTGCGCTGGTGTTCGGTCGCCTGGGTGACATGATCGGGCGCAAGTACACCTTCCTGGTGACCATCGTGCTGATGGGCTTGTCCACCTTTGCCGTTGGCTTGCTGCCGACCTACGCCAGCATCGGTATCGCAGCGCCGATCATCCTGGTGCTACTGCGTATGCTCCAGGGCTTGGCGCTGGGGGGCGAATACGGCGGCGCGGCGACCTACGTGGCCGAGCACGCCCCGCCCGGCAAGCGCGGGTTCCATACCGGTTTCATTCAATCCACGGCCACCCTTGGGTTGCTGCTTTCGCTGGTGGTCGTGCTGGGCAGCCGCTATATCAGTGGTGACCAGTTCGAAGCCTGGGGCTGGCGCTTGCCGTTCCTGCTATCGATCTTCCTGCTGGCGATTTCCACCTGGATCCGCATGAGCATGGAGGAGTCGCCGGCCTTCGTGAAGATGAAGGCCCAGGGCAAGGTCAGCAAGTCGCCGATTCGTGAATCCTTCACCTCCTGGCCCAACCTCAAGGTGGTGCTCACCGCCTTGTTCAGCATCAATGCCGGGCAGGCCGTGACCTTCTACACCGCGCAGTTCTACGTGCTGTTCTTCCTGACCCAGATGCTCAAGATGGACCCGGCCCAGGCCAATACGCTGTTGATCATCAGCGTGGTGATCGGCGCGCCGTTCTTCGTATTCTTTGGCTGGTTGTCCGACCGGGTGGGGCGCAAGCCGATCCTGATGATCGGCCTGCTCCTGGCCACCGTGTTGTACTTCCCGATGTTCAAGGCCCTGAGCCATTACGCCAACCCGCAGATCGCCGCGGCCAGCCAGCAGGCGCCTATCGTCGTGACGGCCGACCCGCAAGGTTGTACGTTCCAGTTCGACCCTGTCGGCAAGGCACGCTTCGACAGCCCCTGCGACAAGGTCAAGACGTTCCTGGTCAAGCAGGGCCTGCCCTACAGCTCGGTGGATGCCCCTGCAGGTGACTCGGTGGTGGTGAGCATCGGTGAGCAGCACATCGATGGGTTCGACGAAGCCGCCATGCGCATGGCCATCGAAGAGGCAGGCTACCCGGCCAAGGCGGACCCGGCGAGTGTCAACCAGGTGATGGTGGTGGTGCTGATCGTCGCCATGATCCTTATCGCCACAATGACCTACGGGCCGCTGGCGGCGGTGATGGTCGAACTGTTCCCGACCCGCATCCGCTACACCTCCATGTCGCTGCCCTATCACATCGGCAATGGCTGGTTCGGCGGCTTCCTGCCCACCGTGTCGTTCGCGCTGGTGGTGTATACCGGGGATATCTTCTACGGGCTGTGGTACCCGGTGTTGATCACCGGGGTGAGCCTGGTGGTGGGGATCTTCTGCCTGAAAGAAACCAAGGATGTGGATATCGACAAGGTCTGAATGTGGCACTGCTACCTGTGGAGCGGGAGGCATAAAAAAACCGGCGTAAAAGCCGGTTTTTTTATGCCTCGAAAAAACTTATGCACGATTTTCAGAAAAAGGTCATACAAAGAAATAACTAACCAAATCAATCACTTATCTAGCATTTCAAGGCATTGATCCAAAACTTGCTCACAAGTTATCCACAGATCATCAGGCGCTTTGCTGCGCAGGATTTTCCGCCACCGGTGGCAGCGAACCCATGGCCCGCTGGGCCGCTTCGTTCCAGGCCTGGGCGCGGTCGTTGAGCTCGGCGATGGCACGTGGGCCGGTACCGACCGGGTACATCGGCTCGCCGATCACCACTTCGATGGTACCTGGGCGCTTGCCCCAACCTTCCCGGGGCCAGAACTTGCCGGCGTTATGGGCAATCGGCAGCACCGGCAGGCCTGCATTCACCGCCAGTGCGGTGCCGCCGCGGGAGAATTTGCCGACCTGGCCATGGGGCACACGGGTGCCTTCCGGGAAGATCAACACCCACACACCTTGCTTGAGCAGCTCGTCGCCTTTGCTGGCGACCTGGCGCAGGGCTTCCTTGGGGTTCTTCCGATCGATGGCGATGGGTCGCAGCATGGCCATGGCCCAGCCGAAGAACGGCACGTACAGCAGCTCGCGCTTGAGCACCTGGCTCAGTGGCGAGAAGTAGGCGGACAGGAAGAACGTCTCCCAGGTGCTCTGGTGGTTCGACAGGATCACGCAGGGCTGCGTGGGCACGTTCTCGGCCCCGGTGACCTTGTAGCGAATACCCAGGATCACCCGCGCCAGGAACACGGCGCAGCGGCACCAGTAAACGTTGATGAACCGGTAGCGCTTGTGGAACGGCAGGAACGGCGCGACGAAGAAGCTCAGCGAGCACCACAGCAGCGAACTGGTGCCCAACAGCAGGTAAAAAAGAAAGATTCTGATCGCCTGCAGGATCGACATAGTGGCATGTACCGTTGCGGGGCGTGCCCGCCTAAGGAAAAGTGCGCCGCAGTGGGCGCACTGCTTAAATTAGTGCTCTGGCGATGGCTGCCAGATCGTCGAAAATCAAAGTGCCTTGAGGAACGCCTTTTTCCAGCGTTCGCTCACCTTTGCCGGTCTTCACCAGCACAGGTTGTGCATCGACGGCCAGGGCGGCCTCCAGGTCACCTTTACTATCGCCGACAAACCACACGCCGGCCAGGCCCACCTGGTAATGCTCAGCGATCGCCCGCAGCATGCCAGGCTTGGGCTTGCGGCAATCGCAGCCCTCGTCCGGCCCATGCGGGCAATGCACGATGTAACCCACCTCGCCGCCCTGCTCGGCCACCAGCGCGCGTAGGCGCGCATGCATGGCCTCGAGGGTGGCCAGCGGGTAGTAGCCGCGGGCAATGCCGGACTGGTTGGTGGCCACGGCCACCGTCCAGCCCGCCTTGCTCAACTGCGCGATGGCCTCGATCGAGCCGGGAATGGGCACCCACTCCTCCAGCGACTTGATATAGGCGTCCGAGTCGTAGTTGATCACGCCGTCCCGATCAAGAATCAGCAGTTTCAAGGCTTACCCCAGCAGCGAGATGTCGGCCACGCCCAGGAACAGGCCGCGCAGGCGGCTGAGCAGGGCATAACGGTTGGCGCGTACCTTGGCATCCTCGGCGTTGACCATCACCGCCTCGAAGAAGGCGTCGACCGGATCACGCAGGGCGGCCAGGCGGGCCAGCGACTCGCTGTACTGGCGCGCGGCGGCCATCGGCTGCACAGCCTGGTCGGCCTGCTGGATGGCCGAGTACAGGGAGAACTCGTTGGCGTTGTCGAAGTACTTCGGCTCGACCTGCTCGGCGATGGCGCCTTCGGCCTTGCTCAGCAGGTTCGACACGCGCTTGTTCACCGCAGCCAGGGCCTCGGCTTCCGGCAGCTTGCGGAAGGCCTGCACGGCTTGTACGCGCTGATCGAAATCCAAGGCTGAACCCGGTTTCAGGGCACGTACCGACAGGTAGGTGGCGACGTCGATGCCTTCGTCCTCGTAGCGCGCGCGCAGGCGGTCGAAGACGAATTCCAGTACCTGCTCGGACAAGCCCGCGGCCTTGACCTTGGTGCCGTATTGCTTGACCGCGAACTCGACCGCAGTGGTCAAGTCCAGGTCCAGCTGCTTCTCGATCAGGATGCGCAGCACGCCCAGGGCGGCGCGGCGCAGGGCGTACGGGTCCTTGCTACCGGTGGGCAGCATGCCGATGCCGAAGATGCCGACCAGGGTGTCGAGCTTGTCGGCAATGGCCACGGCAGCACCGGTCAGGGTCTGCGGCAGCTCAGCGCCGGCACCGCGCGGCATGTACTGCTCGTTCAGCGCCAGGGCGACGTCTTCCGGTTCGCCATCGTTGAGTGCGTAGTAGTAACCGGCCACACCCTGCATTTCAGGGAACTCGCCGACCATCTCGGTGGCCAGGTCGCACTTGGACAGCAGGCCGGCACGGCCGGCGCGCTGGGCGTCGCCGCCGATCAGCGGGGCGATGAACGCGGCCAGCTTGGAAACCCGCTCGGCCTTGTCGTAGACGGTGCCCAACTGGGCCTGGAACACGACGTTCTTCAGGCGCTCGTTGAAGGTTTCCAGCGGTTGTTTCTTGTCTTGCTTGAAGAAGAACTCGGCATCGGTCAGGCGCGGACGCACGACCTTCTCGTTGCCCTGCACGATCTGCTTCGGGTCGCGGCTCTCGACGTTGGCCACGGTAATGAAGCGCGGCAGCAGCTTGCCTTCGCTGTCCAGCAGGCAGAAGTACTTCTGGTTGTCCTGCATGGTGGTGATCAGGGCTTCCTGTGGCACTTCCAGGAAACGCTCCTCGAACGAGCACACCAGCGGCACCGGCCATTCGACCAGAGCCGTCACTTCATCCAGCAGCGCAGGCGGCACGATGGCCGAGCCTTCTTGTTGCATGGCCAGCTCCGCGGTGCGCTTGGCGATCAGCTCGCGGCGTTCGGCGAAGTCGGCCAGGACGTAGGCCTTGCGCAGGTCTTCGACGTAGTTGGCCGGGGTGGTTAGAGCGACGTTTTCCGGGTGGTGGAAGCGGTGGCCACGGGATTCGCGACCGGCCTGCTGGGCCAGGATGGTGCAGTCGACGACCTGGTCGCCGAGCAGCATTACCAGCCACTGGGTCGGGCGCACGAACTCTTCACGGCTGGCGCCCCAGTGCATGCGCTTGGGGATCGGAAGGTCGTTGAGCGAGTCTTCGACGATGGTCGGCAGCAGGCTCGCGGTGGCCTTGCCCGGAATATGCTGGGAGAAGCGCAGCTTGGCGCCGCTCTGGTCGATTTCGGCCAGTTCCACGCCGCACTTCTTGGCAAAGCCAAGGGCGGCCTGGGTCGGGTTGCCTTCGGCGTCGAAGGCCGCCTGGCGGGGTGGGCCGTCGATGTTGATGCTGCGGTCAGGCTGCTGCACATCCAGCTGACGGATCAGCACGGCCAGGCGGCGCGGTGCGGCGTACACCTGTTTGCCGGTGTAGTTCAGGCCGGCGGCCTGCAGGCCTTTCTCGATGCCGGCCAGGAAGGCGTCGCCGAGGCTGGCGAGGGCCTTGGGTGGCAGCTCTTCGGTGCCCAGTTCAACCAGGAAATCTTGAGCACTCATTGTGCAGCCTCCAGCTTAGCCAACACTTCGTCACGCAGTTCAGGGGTAGCCATCGGGAAGCCCAGGCGTGCGCGGGCTTGCAGGTAGCTTTGCGCCACGTCCCGGGCCAGGGTGCGCACGCGCAGGATGTAGCGCTGGCGCTCGGTCACCGAGATGGCACGGCGGGCGTCGAGCAGGTTGAAGGTGTGCGATGCCTTCAGGACCATTTCGTAGGTCGGCAGCGGCAGCTCCAGCTTGATCAGGCGGTTGGCTTCGCTTTCGTAGAAGTCGAACAGTTCGAACAGCTTCTCGACGTTGGCGTGTTCGAAGTTGTAGGTCGACTGCTCCACTTCGTTCTGGTGGAACACGTCGCCATAGGTGACCTTGCCGAACGGGCCGTCGGCCCAGACCAGGTCATAGACCGAGTCCACGCCCTGGATGTACATGGCCAGGCGCTCGAGGCCATAGGTGATCTCGCCGGTGACCGGGAAGCACTCGATGCCGCCGACCTGCTGGAAGTAGGTGAACTGGGTCACTTCCATGCCGTTGAGCCAGATTTCCCAACCCAGGCCCCAGGCGCCGAGGGTCGGCGACTCCCAGTTGTCTTCGACGAAGCGGATGTCATGGACCAGCGGGTCCAGGCCGATCGCCTTCAGGGAGCCGAGGTACAGCTCCTGGAAGTTGGCCGGGTTCGGCTTGAGCACCACCTGGAACTGGTAGTAGTGCTGCAGGCGGTTGGGGTTTTCGCCATACCGCCCGTCGGTTGGACGACGGCTGGGCTGCACATAGGCGGCGTTCCAGGTTTCCGGGCCGACGGCACGCAGGAAAGTGGCGGTGTGGAAAGTGCCGGCGCCTACTTCCATATCGTAGGGCTGAAGCACCACACAACCTTGCTCGGCCCAGTACTGCTGCAGGGCGAGGATCAGGTCTTGGAAGGTACGCACGGCTGGCGTAGGCTGGCTCACGAAATTCACCTGTATCTGGGGATGCGGATGTAAAGAGCGGGAGTATAACCTGATTCGCCTCGCCCTCTACTCATGGAATGGAGCCTTATGCCACGCTGCTTCTGGTGTACCGACGATCCGTTGTACCAGGCCTATCACGACCAGGAGTGGGGAACGCCGCAGCGCGACCCGGCGTTGCTCTTCGAGATGCTTTTGCTCGAAGGGTTCCAGGCCGGGCTCTCATGGATCACCGTATTGAAGAAGCGCGAGCGTTATCGTCAGGTATTGCACGGCTTCGACCCGGTGCAACTGGCGCGGATGAGCGACGAACGGATCGAGGAGCTGATGCTCGACGCCGGCATCATCCGCAACCGCCTCAAGCTCAAGGCCGCCCGGCGCAATGCCCAGGCCTGGCTGGCTGTGGATAACCCCAGCCAGTGGCTGTGGTCGTTCGTGGGGGGCGAGCCGAAGATCAACCACTTCACCAGCCGCAGCGACGTACCGGCGGTCACCGACGAAGCCAAGGCCATGAGCAAAGCCCTGCACAAAGCCGGCTTCACGTTCGTGGGCCCGACCATCTGCTACGCCTTCATGCAGGCCACCGGCATGGTCATGGACCACACCACCGACTGCGATCGCTACGCCGCGCTGGTGCGCTGAAGCGTTACAATGCCCGCCTTGCAGAAATAAGGAATCGGCCTGTGGAAAAATTCAAAGGCGCCCTGATGGTCGGGGTGCTGCGACTGTTCGCCAAGCTGCCCTGGGGTGCTGTGCAGCGCGTCGGTGCGGGGATCGGCTGGCTCATGTGGAAGGTGCCCAACGGTTCGCGCAACGTCGTGCGCATCAACCTGGCCAAGTGCTTCCCGGAGATGGACGCTGCCGAGCGTGAAAAGCTGGTGGGCCGTGCGCTGATGGACATCGGCAAGTCGTTCGTCGAAAGCGCCTGCGCCTGGATCTGGCCGCCGCAGCGGTCGCTGGATCTGGTCAAGGAAGTGCATGGCCTGGAAGTACTGGAGCAGGCCCTGGCTTCGGGCAAGGGCGTGGTGGGGATCACCAGCCACCTGGGTAACTGGGAAGTGCTGAACCACTTCTATTGCAGCCAGTGCAAGCCGATCATCTTCTACCGCCCGCCGAAGCTCAAGGCGGTGGATGACTTGTTGCGCGAGCAGCGGGTGCAGATGGGCAACCGGGTGGCGCCTTCGACCAAGGAAGGCATCCTCAGCGTGATCAAGGAAGTGCGTCGTGGCGGCCAGGTGGGGATTCCGGCAGACCCGGAGCCGGCCGAGTCGGCGGGCGTGTTCGTGCCGTTCCTAGGTACCCAGGCGCTGACCAGCAAGTTCGTGCCGAACATGCTCGCCGGCGGCAAGGCGGTCGGCGTGTTCCTGCATGCCCTGCGCCTGCCGGATGGGTCGGGGTTCAAGGTGTTCCTGGAAGCTGCGCCAGAAGAGATGTACAGCACGGACGTGAACGTATCGGCAGCGGCCATGAGCAAGGTGGTCGAGCGCTATGTGCGCGAGTACCCGAGCCAGTACATGTGGAGCATGAAGCGCTTCAAGAAGCGCCCGGCTGGCGAGCCGCGCTGGTATTGAGAACTTGGGGGCACTCTGTGCCCCTTTCGCCGGCAAGCCAGCTCCCACACCGACCGCATCGACCTTGAGTCTTGTGCAGTACCTGTGGGAGCTGGCTTGCCTGCGATGGGCTGCAAAGCAGCCCCGGCGATCTCAGGCCTTGTTCAGTTTCTTGAGAAAAACGGTCATCTCTTTCTCGGCCTGCTTATCCCCATGGGTCTGGGCCGCCATGATCCCCTCCTCCCAAGCCTTGCGCGCCGCCACTTGGTCGCCCTGCAGCTGGTAGGCCTTGCCCAGTAGCTTCCACGCCGCAGAATACTTCGGGTCCTGCTCCACGCAGCGTGCTAGATGCACAGCTGCTTCAGCGCCATTGCCTTCGTCCAGCCAGGCCTTGCCCAGCCCAAACCTCAGCAACGGGTTATCCACACCCTTGGCCAGCATCTTTTCCAGTGATTCGCGCATGCCGCCTTCTCCTTAGAAGAAGCTCAAGCCCACGTGGAACAGCTTTTCCACGTCACGGATATGTTTTTTATCCACAACGAACAGGATCACATGGTCGCCCGCTTCGATCACCGTGTCGTCGTGGGCGATCAGCACTTGCTCATCGCGGATGATCGCGCCGATGGTGGTACCCGGTGGCAGGGCGATATCCTCGATGGCCTTGCCGATCACCTTGCTCGACTTGGCATCGCCGTGGGCCACCGCCTCGATGGCTTCGGCCGCGCCACGGCGCAGGGAGTGCACGCTGACGATGTCGCCACGGCGCACGTGGGCCAGCAGCGTGCCGATGGTCGCCAGCTGCGGGCTGATGGCGATGTCGATGTCGCCGCCCTGGACCAGGTCCACGTAGGCCGGGTTGTTGATGATGGTCATCACCTTGCGCGCACCCAGGCGCTTGGCCAGCAGCGAGGACATGATGTTGGCCTCGTCGTCGTTGGTCAGGGCCAGGAAGATATCGGCGTCGGCGATGTTCTCCTCGAGCATCAGGTCCTTGTCCGAGGCGCTGCCCTGCAGCACCACGGTGCTTTCCAGGGTATCGGAGAGCTGGCGGCAGCGCGCCGGGTTCATCTCGATGATCTTGACCTGGTAGCGGCTCTCGATGGCCTCGGCCAGGCGTTCGCCGATCTGCCCGCCGCCGGCGATGACCACGCGCTTGTTGGTTTCGTCGATGCGCCGCAATTCACCCATGACCGCACGGATGTCCTTGCGCGCGGCAATGAAGAAGACTTCGTCGTCGGCCTCGATCACCGTGTCGCCACGGGGCGTGATCGGGCGGTCGCGGCGGAAGATCGCCGCCACGCGGGTATCGACGTTGGGCATGTGGGCGCGGATCTGGCGCAACTGCTGACCCACCAGCGGGCCGCCGTAGTAGGCCTTGACCGCTACCAGCTGTGCCTTGCCTTCGGCGAAGTCGATCACCTGCAGCGAGCCTGGGTGCTCGATCAGGCGCTTGATGTAGTTGGTCACCACCTGCTCGGGGCTGATCAGCACGTCCACCGGGATATGGTCGTTGTCGAACAGCTCCTCGCGGGTGAGGTAGGCTGACTCACGCACCCGGGCGATCTTGGTCGGGGTGTGGAACAGCGAATAGGCCACCTGGCAGGCGACCATGTTGGTTTCGTCGCTGTTGGTTACCGCCACCAGCATGTCGGCATCGTCGGCACCGGCCTGGCGCAACACCGTGGGCAGCGAGCCACGGCCCTGCACGGTGCGGATGTCCAGGCGGTCGCCCAGGTCGCGCAGGCGGTCGCCATCGGTGTCGACCACGGTGATGTCGTTGGCTTCGCTGGCCAGGTGTTCTGCCAGCGTGCCGCCTACCTGCCCTGCCCCGAGGATGATGATCTTCATCCGCTCACTCCTAACCTGTTTTTATCCGCGCGAGGCGGCGATCTTGATCAGCTTGGCATAGTAGAAACCGTCGTGGCCGCCTTCCTGGGCCAACAACTGGCGACCATGGGGCTGGCGCAGGCCGGCCTCGAGCGCCAGGTCCAGCTCGCGGGCACCGGGTGTGCGGGCGAGGAAGGCGTCGATCACTTCGGTGTTTTCCGTCGGCAGGCTCGAGCAGGTGGCGTACACCAGCATGCCGCCGACTTCCAGCGTCGGCCACAAGGCATCGAGCAGTTCGCCTTGCAGTGTGGCCAGGGCCGGGATGTCCTCGGCCTGGCGGGTCAGCTTGATATCCGGGTGACGGCGGATCACCCCGGTGGCCGAGCACGGCGCATCGAGCAGGATGCGCTGGAACGGTTTGCCGTCCCACCAGCTGGCGGTATCGCGGGCATCGCAAGCGATCAGCTTGGCGTCCAGCTGCAGGCGGTCGAGGTTCTCGCGTACCCGTGCCAGGCGCTTGGCCTCGAGGTCGATGGCCACCACTTCGCCCAGCTTCGCTTCGGCTTCGAGCAGGTGGCAGGTCTTGCCGCCGGGCGCGCAGCAGGCATCGAGCACACGCTGGCCGGGCGCCAGCTCCATCAGGTCGGCAGCCAACTGCGCGGCCTCGTCCTGGACGCTGACCCAGCCTTCGGCAAAGCCTGGCAGCCCGCGCACGTCGCAGGCTTCGGCCAGTACGATGCCATCGCGGCTGTAGGAGCAGGCGCTGGCGTTGATGCCGGCCTCGGCCAGCAGGCGCAGATAGGCGTCGCGGCTGTGATGGCGGCGGTTGACCCGCAGGATCATCGGCGGGTGGGCATTGTTGGCGGCGGTGATCGCCTCCCAGTGATCCGGCCAGAAGGCCTTGAGCGACTTCTGCAGCCAGCGTGGATGGGCAGTACGCACCACCGGATCACGCTCGAGGCCTGCGAGGATCTGCTCGCCTTCTCGCTGTGCACGGCGCAGCACGGCATTGAGCAGGCCCTTGGCCCAAGGCTTCTTCAGTTTGTCGGCGCAACCAACGGTTTCGCCAATGGCGGCGTGGGCCGGAATACGGGAGTAGAACAGCTGGTACAGACCGACCAGCAGCAATGCCTGCACGTCTGCATCGGCGGCCTTGAAAGGCTTTTGCAGCAGCTGGGCGGCCAGCAGGTCCAGGCGTGGTTGCCAGCGGGCGGTACCAAAGGCCAGGTCCTGGACCAGGCCACGGTCGCGTTCCTCGACCTTGTCCAGTTGCGCCGGCAACGAGCTGTTCAGCGAGGCCTTGCCGCTGAGCACGGCGGCAAGGGCGCGGGCGGCGGCCAGGCGTGGGTTCATTGGCCGAGTACCTTGTGGTTTGCGAATTTCTCGCGGCGGCTGTTGAACAGGTCGCTGAAGGCCAGGGCCTTGCCGCCGGGTAGTTGCAGGCGGGTCAGGCTCAGGGCGCCTTCACCGCAGGCCACGACCAGGCCGTCCTTGCTGGCGGAGAGGATTTCGCCGGGCGCGCCCTTGCCTGTGGATAAATGGGCGGCCAGGACCTTCACGCTTTCGCCGTCGAGGGTGCTGTGGCACACCGGCCACGGGTTGAAGGCGCGGACCAGGCGTTCCAGCTCGATGGCCGGGCGGCTCCAGTCGATGCGGGCTTCATCCTTGTTGAGCTTGTGCGCATAGGTGGCCAGGGCGTCGTCCTGCACGTCGCCTTGCAGGCTGCCGTCGGCAAGGCCGGCGATGGCCCGCACCACTGCGCCTGGGCCCAGCTGGGCGAGGCGGTCGTGCAGGGTGCCGCCGGTGTCTTCGGCGCTGATCGGCGTGACCACCTTGAGCAGCATGGGGCCGGTGTCCAGCCCCGCTTCCATGCGCATCACGGTCACGCCGCTCTGGGCGTCGCCCGCTTCGACGGCGCGCTGGATAGGCGCCGCACCGCGCCAGCGCGGCAGCAGGGAAGCGTGGCTGTTGATGCAGCCCAGACGCGGGATATCCAGCACCGCCTGGGGCAGGATCAGGCCGTAGGCCACCACGACCATCAGGTCCGGCGCGAGTGCGGCAAGTTCCGCCTGGGCCTCGGCATTGCGCAGGGTCGGCGGCTGAAACACCGGGATGTCGTGGGCCACTGCCAGCTGTTTTACCGGGCTCGGCATGAGCTTCTGGCCACGGCCTGCAGGGCGGTCGGGCTGGGTGTAGACGGCCACGATCTCATAGGGGCTGTCGAGCAGGGCTTTGAGGTGTTCGGCGGCAAACTCTGGGGTGCCTGCGAAGACGATGCGCATGGAGTTCTCGCTTGAAAAAGAAAAAGGCTTGCCGGGGCAAGCCTTCTGGAAGGTAGGGATCAGGCTTGCTGGCGGTGCTGCTTTTCCAGCTTCTTCTTGATCCGATCGCGTTTGAGCTGGGACAGGTAGTCGACGAACAGCTTGCCGTTGAGGTGGTCGAATTCGTGCTGCACGCATACGGCCAGCAGGCCTTCGCATTCCAGTTCGAACGGCTTGCCGTCGCGGTCCTGGGCCTTGACGCGCACACGCAGCGGGCGGTCGACATTCTCGTAGAAGCCCGGTACCGACAGGCAGCCTTCCTGGTACTGGCCCATGTCGTGGGTCAGCTCCTCGACCGTGGGGTTGATGAAGACGCGTGGCTCGCTGCGGTCTTCGCTCAGGTCCATGACCACGACCTGCTTGTGTACGTTGACCTGGGTAGCGGCCAGGCCGATGCCAGGGGCTTCGTACATGGTTTCAAACATGTCGTCGATCAACTGGCGCAGGGCGTCGTCGAACTCTGTCACCGGTTTGGCGAGGGTGCGTAGGCGCGGGTCCGGGAATTCGAGAATGTTCAAGATGGCCATAAGGTCAGGCAGTCACTGTGCGTTCGGTTGAAAAGTCGGGTGGGAGCCGGCCATTGCTGGCCAACTCCCCCCTAAGAACCGTACGTGCGCCTTGTCGGCGCATACGGCTCAAGCCTTCACTAAGCTTCCTATGGAAGCCGGTTTGTCCACATGCAGACCACGGGTGTGGAGCTGGTTGTGACAGTTAGGATGTAAGAGTACCCGATTGGCCAGTTCGTCTCCACCGCCAAGGGAGCGGTGGACGACGTGATGGTCATGCCACCCCGTTTCCCTGGTGATCGGTTGCTTACACAGCAGACACACTCCATTTTGACTGGCAAAGAGGCTGCCGATTTGTTTCCGGTATTTGAGCTTGCTCAGCATCCGGTCCATCCGCAGTTTCTCGCCTTGAGCCTCCATGGCGGGATCGTAGGGGTTGTAATCCCCATTCACCTTCTTGTGTCGCTCGATCGGTGTACTCGCGAGCGAGTACAGTTCGGTCTCCCTTTTGTTTCCAGCTTCATCTGTTACCGTGGTGGCAAACACCCAACCCCTGTCGCCTGAGGTCCGGAAATACTTCTTCCTTACCCAGTCCAGGGACTTATTGGGGTGCCGCCTTTTCGCCCAACGCCAGAGTTTAATAAAGACCCTGTTATCCATCTGGCTATACGCTTGTTTCGCGACTACTGGCTAGTGGTATAGCGCCCATCCCCTCAGTTTCGGGTTGAGCATTCGGATCAGATCCTCTTGCTTAACCGTCTTGTGAGAGTCGATCACCTCTCTTACCTTGCTGTAGAACGCCTTGACGTTCTTCTTGCTCGGTTTGATCAGCAACGTTCCGTCGTATTTCCGGAAATTCCATCCCAGGAAGTCGAAGCCTTCGTCGATGTGGGTGATATGCGTTTTCTTGAGTGACAACCGCAGCCCGCGCGTTGCGAGGAACTGCTCTACCCAAGGTTTTACTTCATTCTCCAGCACCTCCGGAGAGGCCCCTGTGATCACAAAGTCGTCTGCGTATCGCACTACATTCACCTTCAGCTTCTTGGCTCTTACCACTCCTAGATGCTGCTTCAGAAGTGATTCCAGACCATCCAGTGCCAGGTTTGCCAATGTTGGAGAGATGATCCCTCCTTGCGGCGTGCCCGCATCCGTCGCATGCAATTGCCCCTTGTGGATAACTCCAGCTTTTAACCATTGTCGGAGAATCCGCGCATCCGTGGGGGCGTTCCTTAATAGCCAGTCGTGGTTGATGTTGTCGAAGAACCCTTCGATGTCTGCATCCAATACCCAGCAGGCCGAGGCCCGTTTGGATAGACACAAGAACAGCTGCGCCATCGCATCCGCCGTGGAACGTTCGATCCTAAAGCCGTAGCTATTCGGATCGCCTCGGGTTTCAGCGATGGGAGACAGGGCCAGCATGTACAGCGCTTGCATGGCTCTGTCCGTCATGGTCGGTATGCCCAGTGGGCGCTCCCGTCCATCCGACTTCGGGATGTAGACTCGCCGTAGTGGCAGAGCCTTGTATCCCCGCGTCTTCAACTGACCAACCGCATTCCATTTTGCGTTGGGTGTATCCCAGAGTTGCTTATCGACTCCCGCCGTGCGGCGCCCCTGATTTTCCGTGACTCTCCGTACAGCCAAGTATCTGGCCGACTTCGAGCGGGTGAGCATCCGTTGCAGAGATTTGACCCTGCGCCATTTGCCTTCCCGACAAGCCTTCGCAATTCGCCTCTGCATTTCCCGAACATTCCGCTGGACCCGGCGCCAATCGACGTCGTGCCACTGCTGCGGAGTGCCGGAAAGCGCAGACTCACCTTGCTGGCTGAGCTCTTTCATGCTGCTTTCCTCTCAAAGTGAATCCACCCGAGCGGAAGGCGCACGTACCCCCTGAGGGGTGCATGCACCCCGTCAGGGTAAGATTATCAATGGCCAATGGAGCTAGGCCCTGAGGTTAATGAGACGGTCTCAGTCAGAGTTATTGCGACGGAAGACCACGCAGAAGTCTGCCCGGTTTCCCGTGAGGTGATGTTCCAACCCCTATCCAGGCCATTACAGCCTGACATTCGCTTTCTCTGCGATCCCATACCCGCACCGCCAACAGTGTCCCTTACGGTTCACCTGCCCAAGGGCAGCGATACGGGCTTACCACGTTCCCTATCTGTCACACGACTGGGTTAGGACCTGCCTTTTCACCGGTGATCTTGTAAGGCGACGTACCCCCAGCTCAGACGGGAGTAACCGATCACGTACCTTTTGGTTCAAGCCTATCAGCAGCTTTGGCTTGGCTATGTTTACGGTGTTTAGTAGCAGTTCACGTATGTTGTCCATACCAGTCAGCCTAGCGCCTCAACCCGGTACTGCTCCGAGTATCTGCCGCCTCCCTCGCAAGAGAACGGCACCCCTAAAGGGGGGCTACATTGTCGGACGGGCTTCGAACACCACCATTACTAGTGATGCACGCCGTCGTAGGCTACCGTTGGTCGCACAACGAGTCCGCTACTGCTCCGTACAGGCGGCAGTTGGACAATGACAGACAGAGCTTTCGCTCATGTCTCCGTTGGTGGGGGCGGGGACTGCTGTAGCAGCTCGCCTGAGTTGGCTATCTCCTGTTTTGAGGCAGGAGAAACCCCAGCGGGGATTTCTCCCGCAAGGGTTAAAGCCGCAAGGGCTTGAATTAGTGTCGTGGAGGTGACCGTTTGAAACGTTTCTTGACTTCTGGCCACTTTGCCCACGTTGCCAGCCCTAAGCAAAAGATTAGGAGGCTAGTGAGGCAAATGATGCCAAATGTGTCATGACTCATTTCGTACATATCACTTTCCGACGAATGGCACTCCAAGACCGATAAAATCGGTCCGCAGTCGCGCTTCCGAGTGCTTAGCGACCTAGAGGTTTCGCCACCGCCGCTGCGGCAAGTCCTTCAAGGCGAGGGACTTCTGGGCGGGTTTTGGTTCAAGGGGATGGATACCCAAGTATTTGATTCCTCTGGAGAATCTCCCAAGCTGACCCTACAGCTTGGGACCGGAGACACGCTACGCGTGTCGCACCTGAGCACACATAATAAAGGGAATCGGGGGATTCGGCACCTGGCAAAGCTCGGCTAGGGTGTGAAAGGACGGCTAGAGCGCCATTTCATGGACAGCTTGTCAAAGTATTATTCACAAAGTTATCCACAGGTTGTGCGCCTGGGATGACCCCTCGTCGATCAAGGATGATCCGCCATGCGCGACCTGTTCCAAGCCCCTTGCTCCCCTGCCGAACTGGAGGCGCGTTTGCGCTTGCATCGGCTTCCCGACATCGGCCCCCGCCGCTTCCTGACCTTGATCGAAGCCTTCGGCAACGCCTGCTCAGCCTTGAGCGCACCGGCCAGTGCCTGGCGCGCGCTGGGGCTGCCCGCCACGTGTGCCGAGGCCCGGCGCAGCCCCGAGGTGCGCGATGGCGCAAGCGCTGCAATCGCCTGGCTAGAGCGGCCGGGCCAGCATTTGCTGATGTGGGACGCACCTGGCTACCCCGCCTTGCTTGGCGAAACGGACGATGCCCCGCCGCTGCTTTTCGTGGCGGGAAACCCTGCCTTGCTGGAGCGTCCCCAGCTCGCCGTGGTGGGCAGTCGACGTGCTTCACCGCCGGCGCTGGACACGGCCAGGGCCTTCTCCCGTTGCCTTGCCCAGGCCGGTTTCACCATCACCAGCGGGCTCGCGCTGGGGATCGACGGTGCCGCTCATCGGGCGACGCTGGAGGCTGGCGGGCACACCATTGGCGTGCTCGGGACGGGCTTGCAGAAACTTTATCCACAGCGCCACCGCGAGTTGGCAAAGGCCATGATCGAAGGTGGCAGCGCGCTGGTATCCGAATTCCCCTTGGACGCCGCGCCCCAGCCTGCGAACTTCCCCCGGCGCAACCGGATCATCAGTGGTATGTCGTTGGGCGTGCTGGTGGTGGAGGCCAGTCTGGCCAGCGGTTCGTTGATCACTGCTCGACTGGCGGCCGAGCAAGGCCGCGAGGTGTATGCGGTGCCGGGGTCGATCCACCACCCTGGCGCCAAGGGTTGCCACCAACTGATCCGCGACGGCGCTTTGCTCGTCGAAAGCGTCGAGCAGATTCTTGAAAGCCTGCGCGGCTGGCAAAACCTGCCACCGGCGCCTGTGGAAAAACCGGCCCATCCCCTGCTCGCCTTGCTCCATGCCGCACCGCAGACCAGCGAGGGCCTGGCCAGCAGCAGCGGCCAGCCATTGGCCGAGGTGCTGGCCAGCCTCACGGAACTGGAACTCGAAGGACGGGTCAGCAACGAAGCCGGGCGTTGGTTTGCCAGGTGCAGCTAAGTACACTGCGCATCAGGCGTTAATGCGGAGAGACGAAATGGTGAGCAGTTGGCGTGTGCAACAAGCCGCGCGTGAAATTCGGGCGGGTGCGGTCATTGCCTACCCGACGGAAGCGGTCTGGGGCCTGGGCTGCGACCCTTGGAACGAGGACGCGGTGTATCGCCTGCTGGCGCTCAAGTCGCGGCCTGTGGATAAAGGATTGATCCTGATTGCCGACAATATCCGCCAGTTCGACTTCCTGTTCGAGGACTTCCCCGAAGACTGGATCGACCGCATGGGCAGCACCTGGCCTGGGCCGAACACCTGGTTGGTGCCGCACCAGGACCTGTTGCCGGAGTGGGTGACGGGCCAGCACGACACCGTGGCCTTGCGCGTCAGTGATCACCCCTTGGTTCGCGAGCTGTGTGCGTTGGTCGGGCCGCTGATCTCCACGTCCGCCAACCCCGGCGGGCGCCCAGCGGCCAAGAGCCGGTTGCGGGTGGAGCAATATTTCCATGGCGAGCTGGACCTGGTGCTCGGCGGGGCTTTGGGCGGGCGGAAGAACCCGAGCGTGATTCGTAACCTGGTTACCGGCGAAGTGGTTCGGCCGGGGTAACGAGGTGAGTCTGGCGAGGGCTTTGCCCTCGTTCGCGGCACAAGGCCGCTCCTACAGGGGGCGCGCACATGACCTGTAGGAACGGCCTTGTACCGCGAAGGGCCGCGCAGCGGCCCGGGGTTCAGGGCAGTAGAACCGTAGAGCCCACTGTATGCCGCGCCGACAGCTCGGTCTGGGCCTTGGCCGCTTCGCCCAGCGGATATCGCTGCTGGATATCCACAACCAACTTGCCGCTGGCAATCATCCCGAACAGATCGTCGGCCATGGCCTGGGTGTTCTCGGCATTGTTGGCATACGTCCCCAGCGTAGGCCGGGTGACGTACAACGAACCCTTCTGCGAAAGGATGCCCAGGTTCACCCCGGTCACCGCACCCGAGGCATTGCCGAAGCTCACCATCAACCCACGCGGGCGCAGGCAGTCCAGAGAGGTCAGCCAGGTGTCGGCACCCACGCCGTCATACACCACCGCGCACTTCTGGCCGTCGGTCAGCTCCAGCACCCGCTTGGCCACGTTTTCGTGGCTGTAGTCGATGGTCGCCCAGGCGCCCAGTGCCTTGGCTCGCTCGGCCTTTTCGGCCGAGCTCACGGTACCGATCAGCCTGGCGCCGAGGGCCTTGGCCCATTGGCAGGCCAGCGACCCTACGCCACCGGCGGCCGCGTGGAACAAGATGAAATCACCGGGCTGCACGGCGTAGGTCTGCTTGAGCAGGTACTGAGTGGTCAGGCCCTTGAGCATCACCGCAGCGGCCTGTTCGAAGCTGAGCGCCTCTGGCAGCTTGACCAAGTTGGCCTCGGGCAGGGTGTGCACGTCGCTGTAGGCGCCCAGCGGGCCGCCGGCATAGGCGACGCGGTCGCCGACCTTGAGCCGGCCGACGCCTTCACCGACCGCTTCGACCACGCCGGCGCCTTCGGTACCCAGGCCCGAAGGTAGCGAGGGTGGCGGATACAGCCCGCTGCGGTAGTAGGTGTCGATGAAGTTCAGGCCGATCGCGTGGTTGCGCACGCGTACCTGCCCTGGGCCGGGTGGGGCTGGGTCGAACTCGACCAGTTGCAGGACTTCCGGGCCGCCGTGCTGGCTGAATTGGATACGCTTGGCCATCTCGCACTCCGTTGTCATCGGGATCGGAAAAGGCCTTCTATCGGACGCCTTTGCTTGATCGCCGTCAACTGCGGCGTGGCGGCTGCCGGTGGTATGCTAGCCGGCGAATTTTCCTCCGCTCCTTCCAGGTGACCCGATGACCAGCCGCACCGAGGCCGTGAAAGCCTACCTGCTCGACCTGCAAGACCGCATCTGCTCCGCCCTCCAGACCGAAGACGGCGGCGCCCGCTTCGTCGAGGACGCCTGGGTGCGCGAAGCCGGTGGCGGTGGCCGCACGCGGGTGATCGGCGAGGGCAAGGTAATCGAGAAAGGCGGCGTCAACTTCTCCCACGTATTCGGCGCCGGCCTGCCGCCGTCGGCCAGTGCCCACCGCCCGGAGCTGGCGGGCCGCGGGTTCGAAGCCCTGGGCGTGTCGCTGGTGATCCACCCGCATAACCCCCACGTGCCGACCTCCCACGCCAATGTGCGCTTCTTCATCGCCGAGAAGGAAGGCGAGGAACCGGTGTGGTGGTTCGGCGGTGGCTTCGACCTGACCCCGTACTACGGCAACGAGGAAGACTGCATCCATTGGCACCGTATCGCCGAGCAGGCCTGTGCGCCGTTCGGTGCCGACGTCTACCCACGCTACAAGGCCTGGTGCGATCGCTATTTCCACCTCAAGCACCGTGGCGAACCCCGTGGCATCGGCGGGTTGTTCTTCGACGACCTGAACGAGTGGGACTTCGACACCTGCTTCGCCTTCGTCCGCGCCATCGGCGATGCCTACATCGATGCCTACCTGCCGATCGTCCAGCGCCGCAAGGACACGCCCTACACCGCCCAGCAGCGTGAATTCCAGGAGTTTCGCCGTGGGCGCTACGTGGAGTTCAACCTGGTCTACGACCGTGGCACCCTGTTCGGCCTGCAATCGGGTGGCCGCACCGAGTCGATCCTGATGTCGCTGCCACCGCAGGTGCGCTGGGGCTACGATTGGAAACCCGAGCCGGGCAGCGAGGAAGCGCGCCTGACCGAGTACTTCCTGCAAGACCGTGACTGGCTCGGCCAGTAAGCCCTGCCAACCCGAGGAGTCCCCAATGGACCAGTATGTCGTATTCGGCAACCCCATCGGCCACAGCAAGTCGCCGTTGATCCACCGCCTGTTCGCCGATCAGACCGGCCAGGCCCTGGAGTACAGCACCCTGCTGGCGCCGCTGGATGATTTCAGCGACTGCGCCCGTGGGTTCTTCAAGCAGGGCAGCGGCGCCAACGTGACCGTGCCGTTCAAGGAAGAGGCCTACCGCCTGTGCGACAGCCTGACGCCACGGGCCCGGCGTGCCGGCGCGGTCAACACCCTGACCAAGCTCGCCGACGGCACCTTGCAAGGTGACAACACCGACGGCGCCGGCCTGGTGCGCGACCTGACGGTCAATGCCGGGGTCGAGCTGCTCGGCAAGCGTATTCTCATTCTTGGCGCCGGTGGCGCTGTACGAGGTGTTCTGGAGCCGATCCTGGCGCACAAGCCGCAATCGTTGGTGATCGCCAACCGCACTGTGGAGAAGGCCGAGCAGCTGGCGCGTGAGTTCGATGAACTGGGGCCGGCGGTCGCCAGTGGGTACGCCTGGTTGCAGGAGCCGGTGGATGTGATCATCAACGCCACGTCGGCGAGCCTGGCCGGCGAGTTGCCGCCGATTGCCGAAAGCCTGGTCGAGGCCGGGCGCACCGTGTGCTACGACATGATGTACGGCAAGGAGCCGACGCCGTTCTGCCGGTGGGCGAGCAAGCTGGGCGCGGCCAAGGTGCTGGATGGGCTGGGGATGCTGGCTGAACAGGCGGCCGAGGCGTTCTTCATCTGGCGTGGTGTGCGGCCGGAGACCGGACCGGTATTGGATGAGTTGCGCCGGCAGCTGGCGCGCGGCTAACTTTGCGGGGGCTGCCCTGCAGCCTTCGATGAAGTTTCGGGTATAAAAATGCTGAGTGGAATACAATTGTCTTCAAAGTTTTTCTATAATCTCTTGGTTACCTAATATTTGTGCGAGTAGTTCATGGCTTTGCATCATGATTGACTAGGGCCTCATCTAACTGAGGAGACCTCTGATATGAATGCAACTCTCACCCATGAAGTAACCGTCGACTTCGAAAACACCCCAACTACCCATATTTCGGCTGGTGAAGAACTGAATCTGGATTACTTCACCGTTCGTCATATTTCCAGTATAAAGGGCGCAAAGATCGGCGTTGAACGGGCTAATGTGCAAGTACCTGGGATGGCCGAAGGGCAGGCGCTGATCCTGGCCAAGAGCCAAAGTGCGGATCTGCAAGAAACACATATTGAACTGAACGGCACCGTTTCTTCCATCCGCTTCGCACTGACTGAACTTGATTTCGAGGCCACGATTGGTTTCTACAATGGCGATGTTTGCCTGGAAACCCGAACGCTGGGCACCGGCCGCCGTCGCTGGATCGACTTCAAAGCGCCAGTGGGCCAGCGTCTGACGCGTATGGCAATTACGGTCAAGGATCATACCTATATCGACTTCGTCACACTGGGTATCCAGGATGTCAATGCCTGAGCTTTACGAACATTCCTGATTTGCGCTGATTGACGTTATGTCGGGGCCGCTTTGCGGCCCAATCGCGGGACAAGCCCGTTCCCACAAGGATAGCGATGGCCCTTGTGGGAGCGGGCTTGTCCTGTGATTGGTTCACTCTTCAAACCGGATCGGGCACAAGGCTGCGCCTTCCAGTTTTTGCAATTCCTCGATCACCTGCGGCCGGGCCCGATGCAAGGTCAAACTTCCGCCATTGCGCTTCAATCGCCGTGCCTCCCTGTGCAGCATGTCCACCCCGGAATAGTCGATGAAGTTAATCTGCCGCGCATCGACCATCACGTTCGGCCCCTGGCAGCGTTGCAAACGCACCTGCAGGTAATGCGCGGCGCCGAAGAAGATCGAGCCGCCGACCTTCAGTACATCTGTCTCCCCTTCCCGGCTCTGCTGCACCCGTGGTCGAGACGTGCGCTTGAGGTAGAAGAACAGTGATGCCAGCACCCCGGCATAGATCGCCGTCTGCAACTCCAGCAACAGCGTGGCGGCGGCGGTCAGGGCCATGACCAGGAACTCCGAGCGGCTGACCCGGAACAGCGAGCGGATGGCGCGGTGATCCACCAGCCCCCAGCAGATCAGCAAGATGCTGCCAGCCATGGCCGGGATCGGCAGGTGCGCGATCAACCCGGCACCCGCCACGGCGAACAAGGCCACCCACAACGCTGAAAACACACCCGCCAATGGCGAGCGGGCGCCGGCATCGTAGCTCAGGCCCGAGCGGGTGAAAGAACCTGCGGACAGGGAGCCGGAGAAGAGCGCACCGACTATGTTAGACAGGCCCTGGGCGCGGATTTCCTGATCGGCATCGATCAATTGTTCGGAACGTGCCGACAGCGAGCGCGCGATCGACAAGCTGGTGACCAGGCCGAGCATGCCCACTGCCACGGCACTGGGCAGTAGGCGCAGGATCAGCTCCAGGTCCAGCAGCGGCAAGGGGCTCAGCGGCGGGAGTTGACCAGTGAACGCTGGCACCCGTTGCACATGACCGAACGCACCCGGCAGCAGCCAGGCGACCAGGCTGACCAGCACCAGGCTTATCAGCAGGCTCGGCCAGCGTGGCCGCCAGAGCTTGAGCGCCACGCCAATCAGCAAGGTGGCCAGCCCCAGCGCCAGTGACGGCAGGTCGACTTCGCCGGCGTGGCCGAGCAGGCCTTCCAGAGTGCGTAGGGCCGTTGCCTGGCTGGGCAGGTCCATGCCCAGCAGGTTGGGCAACTGGCCCAGGGCGATCACCACGGCGGCGCCGAGGGTGAAGCCGAGCACCACGGAATGGGAAACGAAATTGACCAGTGCGCCGAAGCGCAGCATCCCCAGCAGCCACTGGAACACCCCGGCGAGGAAGGTCAGCAACAACACCAAGGTGATGTAGTCATTGCTACCAGCCACCGCCAGTGAGCTGACGCTGGTGTAGAGAACGATGGAAATGGCAGCGGTAGGGCCGCAGATCAGGTGCCAGGACGAGCCCCACAGGCATGCGACCAGCACCGGCACGATGGCGGCGTACAGGCCGTACTCGGCAGGCAGGCCGGTAATCAGGGCGTAGGCGATGGACTGCGGCAGGGCAAGGATGGCGCCGCTCAGGCCTACCAGCAGGTCTTGGCGAACACTGCGGCCCGTTTGGCGGGGGAGCCAGGAGAGGAAGGGCAGCAGGAGGGTCAGGCGGGGCATGGGGAATACAATTCCTGAAGATTTTCACCAGCCCCTGTGGAGGCAAGTTTACCCGCGAGGCGATTGCCGCGGTGTATGGCACCGGCTTTGCCGGTGTTCGCGGGTAAACCCGCTCCCACAGGGGGTTATATGCATTACAAAGAATCAGAGTTTAGCTTTTATAGTCTCCAGGGCATTACCACCCGCCTTGGTGGTCACCCCAGCCAACCATCCTTCCAGTACGTCTGGGTGCGCCTTTACCCATGCCTTGGCCGCCTCGTCGAAGCTCACTTTCTTATCCACAACCTCGGCCATGATGCTGTTTTCCATGTCCAGGCTGAAGCTCAGGTTGCCCAGCAGCTTGGCGGCATTCGGGCAGGCCTGTGGATAACCGTTGCGCACCAGGGTGTACACGTCGCCCTTGCTGCCGAACCATTTCTCCCCGCCGGTCAGGTAATGCATCTTCAGCTTCACGTTCATCGGGTGCGGGGTCCAGCCGAGGAAGGTGATGAACTGCTGTTTCTGCGTGGCCCGCTGCACCTGGGTGAGCATGGCCTGCTCGCTGGACTCCACCAGCTTCCAGTCACCCAGGCCGAATTCGTTCTTGTCGATGATGTCCTTGAGCGACAGGTTGGCTGGGGCACCGGAGCCGATGCCATAGAGCTTCTGGTCGAACTGGTCGGCATGTTTTTGCAGGTCGGCGAAATCCTTCACCCCGGCATTCCAGACGTAGTCAGGCACCGCCAAGGTGAACTCGGTGCCTTGCAGGTTGCGAGACAGCCGTTGCACATCGCCACTGGCGATGAACTTGTCATGGAAGCCTTGCTGGGCGGGCATCCAATTGCCGAGGAAGGCATCCACCCGGCCGTCCTTCAGGCCGCCGTAGATGATCGGCACGGCCAGGTTGTCGATCTTCACCCGGTAGCCGAGGCTTTCCAGGAGCAGGCGGGCTATGGCGTTGGTGGAGGCGATGTCGCTCCAGCCAGGGTCGGCCATCTTCACGGTGGTGCATTGGGCATCGCTGTCGGCGTGGGCCGTGGCGGCGGCCAGGCCAAGGGCCAGGGCGATCACGGTTGTGGAGAACTTCTTCATGGCGGCCTCTCTACTCAATCCAGGGGTGCGGGCTGTGGATAACGCGCCTTGCGCTCGAGGTCGTCGAGATCGATGTGGTTGCGCATGTACTGTTGGCTGGCATCGACCAGGGGTTGATGGTCCCAGCTTTTCAGTTTGCCGATGGCCAGTGCCTCTGCCACCAGGCGGCGGCGCCGCTGGCTGGCCAGCACTCGCTCGCGCAGGGCGGGAATGTCCCAGCGTTGGCGGGCTTCATCGACAAATGCCTGCAGCAGCGCCTGGTGGTCCGGGCTGCTGGTGAGGTTCTCCCGCTCGTGCGGGTCGCGGCTCAGGTCATAGAGTAAACAGGGGTCGTCTTCGCTGTACACAAACTTGTACGTGCCACGGCGGATCATCATCAGCGGGCCGACCGTGCCTTCGGCCATGTATTCGCCGATCACTTCGTCGTGCCCGCCCTGCCCTTGCAGGTGACCGAGCAGCGAACGGCCATCGAGGTGCAGGTGTTTTTCCACTTCGCCGCCGGCCAGCTCCACCAGGGTGGGCAGCAGGTCGCAGGTGGACACGGCCGCGCTCACCCGTGCCGGAGCGAAGCGCTTGGGCGCATGGACCAGCAGCGGCACCCGCGCCGACATCTCGAACCAGTGCATCTTGTACCAGAGCCCACGCTCGCCAAGCATGTCGCCATGGTCGCCGGAGAAGACGATCAGGGTGTCGTCGGCCAGGTCGCACTCCTCGAGGGTCTGCAGCAGCTTGCCAATGTTGTCGTCGATATAGCTGCAGGCGCCGAAGTAGGCGCGGCGGGCATCGCGCACTTTGTGCACGGGCAGTGGCTTGTCCCACAGGTCGTAGACCTTGAGCAGGCGTTGCGAGTGAGGGTCCTGTTCATTCTGGGCCAGGACGTCGCCCGGCAGAGGAATATCCACGCCCTCGTAGAGATCCCAGTACGGCTTGGGAATGGTGTAGGGGTCATGGGGGTGGGTCATGGACACCGTCAGGCAGAACGGCCGCCCATCGCCTTCACGCACATGGTCGTACAGGTACTGGCGGGCCTTGAACACCACCTCCTCGTCGAAGTCCAGCTGGTTGGTGCGTACGCACGGGCCGGCCTGCAGCACCGAGGACATGTTGTGGTACCAGCTTGGGCGTACGTCCGGCTCATCCCAGTTCACCGCCCAGCCATAGTCGGCTGGGTAGATATCGCTGGTCAGGCGTTCTTCGTAGCCATGCAGTTGGTCCGGGCCGCAGAAGTGCATCTTGCCCGACAGCGCAGTGCGATAGCCCAGGCGGCGCAGGTAATGGGCGTAGGTCGGCACGTCGGCCGGGAAGTCCGCCGCGTTGTCGTAGGCACCGATGCGGCTGGGCAACTGGCCGCTGACCAAGGTGAAGCGCGACGGCGCGCACAGCGGGCTGTTGCAATAGGCAGCATCGAACACCACGGCCTGCTCGGCCAGGCGGCTCAGGTTCGGCATCCTGATCGGTGACGGGTTGTAGATCGGCAGCAAGGGCGCGGCCATCTGGTCGGCCATGATGAACAGGATGTTGGGTCGCTTCATGGTTGCCTTCCATCGTTGAAGGTTATGGGAACCGCTTGCGAATCAGGATGCGACTGTGGATAACATGGGTAAAGCCCATGGCGGGCAATGATTCGGATTAGCCACGCTTATGTTTGAACACCTTGCCGACCTGTCCCTGGACACGCTGCGCGTCTTCGAGGCCGCCGCGCGCCAGCGCAGCTTCACCGCGGCTGCGCTGGAGCTGGGCACCACCCAGCCGGCGGTGAGCCAGCAGGTCAAGCGTCTGGAGGCGCAACTGGGTACCCGGTTGTTCGACCGGATCTACCGGGGCATCGAGTTGACCGAGGTGGGCCAGCTGCTGTTCGAGCAGGTCCATCAAGGCTTGCAAGCCATGGACGAGGGTATCGGGCAGGCCAGCGGGCGTGCCCAGCGCGAGGTGCTGCAGGTGGCCACCGACTTTGCCTTCGCCGCCTTCTGGCTGATGCCGCGCTTGCCTCGGTTTCACCAGGCCTACCCGCAAGTGGACGTGAGCTTGGTGACGGGCGAGCGCAGCCAGGCCATGTTGCGGCCGGATATCGACGTGGCGGTGCTGTTTGGCGATGGGCGTTTCCATCAGGGCGAGAGCAGATGGCTGTTCGACGAGGAGGTTTTTCCGGTCTGCAGCCCCAAGCTGATTCATGGCAAACCCACGTCAGCCGCGGCTTTGCAACGATTACCCCTGCTCCATCTGCGTGGCGAGCAGGCCAGCCGCTGGTTCGATTGGGCGGGGGTGTTCCGTGGCCTGGGCGTGACCAGCCCGCCACCGCCTGGGCAGTTGCGGTTCGACAACTACACCTTGCTGATCCAGGCGGCGATCGCTGGGCAAGGGGTGGCGATCGGCTGGCGGCACCTGGTGGATGGGTTGGTGGACCAAGGGTTGTTGTGCCGGCCGTTGGAGGGCAGCTTGCGCTCGGAGCGTGGGTATTACGTGGTATTGCCGCCGCGCAAGCGGCGCGGGGCGTTGATCCAGCGGTTCGTGGATTGGCTGGAGGCTGAGCGGGGCGCATGACTGGGGCTGCTTTGCAGCCCATCGCGGGACAAGCCCGCTCCCACAGGGGGACGCTGCGCTAGCCGCTTGTTCTTTGCGCGACAGCGCAGCCCGCAAGAGCGCTGCTGGGGCGCGTAGCGGCCCGGAAAAGCTAGGGTACGAAGTTAAGGTGTTCACCCTGATGCAGGTTCAGCTCCAATGCATCCACCATCCCCGCCGCAACCCGTGCCAATCGTTGCAAAGGCCCGGCCAGCCCGGGCTCCAGGGTTCCGTCGAGGTTGCGAAAATGTTCGATTCCCAGCCCCGGCACTTCATTTGGCGCATTCACCAGCGTCCAGCGCAGCGCACTGCGTTGCAGCAGGTCAACGATCTGGTCCATGCATTCGCGCTCTTCGTCGCTGTGCCGGGCCGGCTCATCCAATACGTTGAAATCGCCCACCAGCATCAGCCGGCGTATAGTCGTGCGCTGCAGGCCGGCCACCAGGGCTTCGGCCATTTGCCGTTGCGCCGGCAAATCGCCAGGGGCCAACGCCGACAGCAAGGCGATCACCGCCGAACCACCGGCCGTGCTCTGCTCGGCCTGGTAGGTATTGCCCAGCCCACCTATCTTGAAATGCAGGCCCGGGCGTGGGGCGTGGCGGTTGAGGTCGTCGACCACGGCCGTGACTTCGTGCTGGCGCGACAGCAGCTCGACGGCCAAGGCACTGCCCAGGCTGCCTTCGATCCCGAACAGGACCAGTTTGAACACTGGGGTTTCGGCATTTTTCACCGGATCACTCCCTTTGCTGGCAAGTGATCGTTTGACCTTTTCCAGGAGTAATCGTGCAAAGGATCAAGGGTTACCACGCCCATGTGTACTACGACGCCTCGACCATGGCGCAGGCCCGGCAGCTGTGCGAGGAAGCGGTCCGGTTGTTTCCCGTGACCATGGGGCGCATGCATCAGAAGCCGGTCGGGCCGCACCCGGACTGGAGCTGCCAGTTGGCCTTCGGGCCGGAGGTGGTGGGGGTGCTGTTGCCGTGGCTGGCGTTGTACCGCAAGGGGTTGGTGGTATTCCTGCATCCGCTGACAGGGGATGAGCTGGCGGATCACCGGGACCATGCGATCTGGATGGGGGCCGTGCGGCCTTTGGACCTGTCGATCTTTGGGGGATAGTGGGGCCGCTTTGCGGCCCTTTCGCGGCGCAAGGGCGCTCCTACAGGGAGCGGTGATCGCCTGTAGGAGCGGCCTTGTGCCGCGATCGAGGGCGTAGCCCTCGCAATCAGCTGCGCGCCGAACGTACACCTTCGGCCAGTGCCGAGCACAGGCTCAGCACATCGCTCACGGCCTGCTCGGCATCCTTGGCCTGGGCGATCTTGTCGACCAGCGCCGAGCCCACCACCACGCCATCGGATAGCTTGGCGATAGCGGCTGCCTGCTCCGGCGTGCGAATGCCGAAGCCCACACTGATCGGCAGGTCGGTGTGGCGGCGCAGGCGGGCGATGGCCTGTTGCACGTGCTCGGTGGTGGCGGAACCTGCGCCGGTCACACCGGCCACCGAGACGTAGTAGACGAAGCCGGAGCTGCGCTCGAGTACGCGCGGCAGACGGGCGTCGTCGGTGGTCGGGGTGGTCAGGCGGATGAAATCGATGCCGGCAGCCTGCGCCGGGGTGGCCAGCTCGGCATCATGCTCCGGTGGCAGGTCGACGATGATCAGGCCATCGACGCCCGCTGCCTTGGCCTGTGCCACAAACTGCTCCACGCCGAAGCGGTGGATCGGGTTGTAGTAGCCCATCAGCACGATCGGCGTGGTCTGGTTATCCACACGGAATTCGCGAACCATCTGCAGGGTTTTCGCCAGAGTCTGGCCAGCATCCAGGGCGCGCAGGGTCGCCAGCTGGATGGCCACGCCGTCTGCCATCGGGTCGGTGAACGGCATGCCCAGCTCGATGACGTCGGCACCGGCTGCCGGCAGGCCTTTGAGAATCTGCAGCGAGGCGTCATAGCCCGGGTCGCCCGCGGTGATGAAGGTGACCAGTGCCGAGCGGCCTTCGGCCTTCAGCTCGGCGAAGCGTTGTTCAAGACGGCTCATGCCTGTTTCTCCTGGGCGGCCATATGGTTCATCACGGTTTGCATGTCCTTGTCGCCACGGCCGGACAGGCACACGACCATCAAGTGGTCTTTGGGCAGGTTCGGCGCGCGCTTGATCGCCTCGGCCAGGGCATGGGAGCTCTCCAGGGCCGGGATGATGCCTTCCAGGCGGCAGCTGGTGTGGAAGGCTTCGAGGGCTTCATCGTCGGTGATGCTGACGTATTCGACGCGCTTCACCTCGTGCAGGTAGGCGTGCTCCGGGCCGATGCCCGGGTAGTCCAGGCCCGCGGAGATCGAGTGGGCGTCGGTGATCTGGCCGTCCTCGTCTTGCAGCAGATAGGTGCGGTTGCCGTGCAGTACGCCCGGTACGCCACCGTTGAGGCTGGCCGCGTGCTTGTCGGTATGCACGCCGTGGCCACCGGCCTCGACGCCGATGATCTTGACGCTCTGGTCATCGAGGAAGTCGTGGAACAGGCCCATGGCATTGGAGCCACCGCCGACGCAGGCGATCAGGCTATCGGGCAGGCGGCCTTCCTTTTCCTGCAGCTGGGCGCGGGTTTCCTTGCCGATGATCGACTGGAAGTCGCGAACCATCGCTGGATACGGGTGCGGGCCGGCCACGGTGCCGATCAGGTAGAAGGTGTCTTCGACATTGGTGACCCAGTCGCGCAGGGCCTCGTTCATGGCGTCCTTGAGGGTGCCGGTGCCGGCGGTGACCGGGACGATCTCGGCGCCCAGCAGCTTCATGCGGAACACGTTGGCCTGCTGGCGCTCGATGTCGGTGGCGCCCATGTAGATCACGCAAGGCAAGCCGAAGCGCGCCGCGACGGTGGCGGTGGCCACGCCGTGCATGCCGGCGCCGGTCTCGGCGATCAGGCGCTTCTTGCCCATGCGCTTGGCCAGCAGGACCTGGCCGATGCAGTTGTTCACCTTGTGCGCGCCGGTGTGGTTGAGCTCTTCACGCTTGAAGAAGATCTTGGCGCCGCCGCAGTGTTCGGTCAGGCGCTCGGCGAAGTACAGTGGGTTGGGGCGGCCGATGTAATCGCGCTGGAAGTAGGCCAGCTCTTCGAGGAACTTCGGGTCGGCCTTGGCCGCCTCGTATTCACGGGCCAGGTCCAGGACCAGCGGCATCAGGGTTTCGGCCACGTAGCGGCCGCCGAACGAGCCGAACAGGCCGTTGGCATCGGGACCGGCGCGGTATTGGGTCTGGGTCATGGGGCGCTCCATAGGCATATTCGATAGAGGGACCGTGCCGCCTGCTTCGCGGGGCAAGCCCGCTCCCACCAAAGCACCTATGGGAGCGGGCTTGCCCCGCGATAGGCTTACGCCGATCGATGGGCCTACTCTAACCAGCGCGCGTCCGGCTGAAAACCGATAAGATTGCGACAACCTGTCAGAAAATCTCACAAGTCATATGGCCCACGACCTGCCTCCCCTCAACGCTTTGCGCGCCTTCGAGGCCACCGCCCGGCTCAACAGCGTCAGCCAGGCGGCCGAACAGTTGCACGTTACCCATGGGGCCGTCAGCCGGCAGTTGAAGGTGCTCGAGGAGCACCTTGGCGTGGCCTTGTTCATCAAGGATGGACGCGGCATCAAACTCACAGATGCCGGCGTACGCCTGCGCGAGGCCAGCACCGATGCGTTCGACCGCCTGCGCAGCGTGTGCGCCGAGCTCAGCCGCGACGTCAGCGAGGCACCATTCGTCCTGGGCTGCTCTGGCAGCCTGCTGGCGCGCTGGTTCATCCCTCGGCTAGGGCGATTGAAGGCGGATTTGCCGGCGCTGCGCTTGCACCTGTCGGCTGGCGAAGGCGACCTGGACCCGCGTCGTCCGGGGCTGGATGCATTGCTGGTGTACGCCGAGCCGCCGTGGCCTGCGGACATGCAGGTGCATGTGCTGGTCGAGGAGCGCATCGGCCCGGTGTTGAGCCCGCACTTTCCTGGGTTCGAGCGGCTGCGTGAGGCGCCGGCCAAGGCCCTGCTCGACGAGGCCTTGCTGCATACCACCTCGCGCCCGCAAGCCTGGCCCACCTGGGCCGCGCAGCAGGGGCTGGAGCCGTCGGCGTTGACCTTCGGCCAGGCGTTCGAACATCTGTATTACTTGCTGGAGGCGGCGGTGGCTGGCCTGGGCGTGGCCATCGCACCGCAGCCGCTGGTGGCGGACGACCTGCGCGCCGGGCGCCTGAGCGCGCCCTGGGGCTTCTCACCGACCCGCGCGGCGTTGGCCTTATGGGTGCCCCGGCGCGCCGCGGACGGGCGCGCCGAGCAGTTGGCGCAGTGGCTGCGCAACGAACTGGAACTGCAAACGGCTTAGTTGCGTTTGCACATCAACCAGGCGGCCAGCAGGCCGAGGGCGCCGATGGCCACGCCGGCGGTGGTCCAGGGGTGTTCCTGGGCATAGTCGCGGGTGGCGATGCCGGTCTGGCGGGTGCGGGTCTTCACTTCCTCGTAGGCATCGCCGAGCAGCGTGCGCGAATGCTTGAGCGCATTCTCGGCGTTGCTGCGGATCGCCTTCATGGATTTCTGCGACTCTTCCGAGGCATCGTGCTTGAGGTGTTCGAGGGTTTTGAGCAGGCTTTCGATCTCCGCTTCCATGCTTTCCAGCGACGCTTTACGCAGCGAGTTGTAGGCCATGATGACTCTCCTTCGCGGTGGTTGGGCTGTAAGGGGTGCGACTGTGCAGCGAAGCGAAAGTGCGATCGAACTTTGCCCCCGGGCGATGGTTCGCAGGTAAACCGGGCCTGCACTGCTAGGCTCAATCTCACACGCCAACCAAGGAGAGCGCTCATGTCCGATCACCACACCTACAAGAAGATCGAGCTGGTCGGGTCCTCGCCCACCAGCATCGAGGACGCGATCAACAATGCCCTGGCCGAAGCCGGCAAGAGCATCAAGCACCTGGAATGGTTCGAGGTGGTCGATACCCGTGGGCATATCCGCGACAACAAGGCAGCGCACTTCCAAGTCACGCTGAAGGTCGGTTTCCGTATCGCCAACAGTTGAAACAAGGTCGGGCTGGCCTGGCCCGGCGAGATGGAGTAAAGGTTTGTGGGTGCCAGTCCTGGATTGGCGCCCTGTACTTTTTTGATCTGAACAAGGAAAGCGATCGATGAAGAAACTGCTGTGGGCGATGGGCCTGATGGCGCTGGCGGGCAGCGCGCTGGCGGCGGGCAAGCCGTGCGAAGAGCTCAAGGCCGAGATCGATGCCAAGCTCCAGGCCAAAGGCGTTACCGGCTATGTGCTGGAAATCGTCGACAAGGGGGCCGGAGGCGGCAAGGTGATCGGCAGCTGCGAGGGCGGGACCAAGGAGATCGTCTACCGTCGCGAGTGATCGGTGACGCCTGGAGCCCAATCGTGGCGCAAGCCCGCTTCCTCAAGGACAAACCTGATGAGGCGGTTCCCGCGCTCCCTGTGGGAGCGGGCTTGCCCGCGATTGACGGCGCAGCCGTCGTCTACCCGTGTTTCAAGGCCTGCGCCAACAGCTCATACGACCGCACCCGGTCCGCATGCTCGTACAAGTCGCAGGTAAAGATCAGTTCATCGGCCCCGGTCTGCTCCAGCAGCACTTCGACCTTGGCCCGCACCTTCTGCGGGCTGCCGATCATCGCCAAGCCCAGGAAGCTGCCCACCGCATCGCGTTCGTGGGGTAGCCACAGGCCGTCCATGCTTGGCACCGGGGGGCGCTGCATCAGGCTCTGGCCACGAATCAGCGCCAGGATGCGCTGGTAGACGGACGTCGCCAGGTATTCGGCTTTTTCGTCGGTTTCGGCCACAACCATGGGCACGCCGAGCATCACGTAGGGCTTGTCCAGTACCGTGGAAGGCTTGAAGTGATCGCGGTAGATGCGGATCGCTTCATGCATGTAGCGCGGGGCGAAATGCGAGGCGAAGGCATAGGGCAACCCGCGCATGCCCGCCAGTTGGGCGCTGAACAGGCTGGAGCCGAGCAGCCAGAGCGGCACATCGGTGTCGTGGCCCGGCACGGCGATGACCTTCTGGTCCGGCGTGCGCGGGCCCAGGTAGCGGGACAGCTCTTCAACGTCGTCCGGGAAGTCGTCGGCACTGCCGGAGCGCTCGCGACGCAAGGCGCGGGCCGTCATCTGGTCAGAGCCCGGTGCACGGCCCAGGCCCAGGTCGATGCGCCCGGGGTAGAGGCTCGCCAGTGTGCCGAACTGCTCGGCGATCACCAGGGGCGCATGGTTGGGCAGCATCACGCCGCCGGAGCCGATGCGGATGCGCGAGGTGCCACCTGCCAGGTAACCGATCAGCACGGCCGTGGCCGAGCTGGCGATGCCGTCCATATTGTGGTGTTCGGCCACCCAGAAACGGTTGTAGCCGAACCGCTCGGCGTGTTGGGCCAGGTCCAGGGAGTTGCGCAGGGCCTGGGCAGGGCCGCCATCGGCGCGTACCGGTACCAGGTCGAGGGTGGATATCTTCAGGTCACGCAGGTGCGTCATGGGTGCCTCCGCAGAAAGGTTGGCCCTGGGGCCTTGGGTTCTCTGTATGGGCACTTTCCGGGGTTTCAATGCTAGGCGTCAGATTCAGCTGAACTTGCTGTAAGCCTGAACCTCAGAACCCATAGGTACCCACCCTGAGACAGGAGGCAACATGAAAAAGACAGCATCGGCGATCTGGCAAGGCGGGTTGAAGGATGGCAAGGGATCGATCTCCACGGAAAGCGGTGCCCTCAAGCAGAACCCCTACGGCTTCAACACCCGTTTCGAAGGCTCGCCAGGCACCAACCCGGAAGAGCTGATCGGCGCGGCCCATGCCGGCTGTTTTTCCATGGCGCTGTCGATGATGCTTGGCGAGGCGGGCCTGCCCCCCGAGCGCATCGACACCATTGCCGAAGTCAGCCTGGACAAGCAGCCGGACGGCTTCGCCATCACGGCCGTGCACCTGACCCTCAAGGCCAAGGTGCCTGGGGCGAGCGATACGCAGTTCCAGGAAATCGCCAACAAGGCCAAGGCCGGTTGCCCGGTCTCCAAGGTGCTGAACGCGACGATCACCTTGGACGCCACCCTGCTCGGCTAGGGCAGGCGGCGCAACGGGGGCGGTTTCCTGTAGTCTAATCAGCGTTGGCAGCCCGACTGCCTTTTCAGGAGCCGTCCCATGATTCGCGTTGCAACCGCCGTGCTGGTTTCCCTGCTGGCCACGGCTGTATCGGCTGCGCCCAAGCCCTGCGAGGAACTCAAGGCCGAGATCGAAGCGAAGATCCAGGCCGCGGGCGTGACGTCCTATACCCTGGAAATCGTGCCCAACAGCGAGGTCCGCGATCAGAACATGATCGTCGGCAGCTGTGATGGTGGTACCAAGAAGATCATCTATCAGAAGAACGACCGCTAGCCTCCAGGCATAAGGCTGTTGCGCAGTCCATCGCGGCACGAGGCCGCTCCTACAGGTACGGCGCAGCCTGTAGGCGCGGCATTGTGCCGCGAGGCTGGGGTTACGGAACGCAGAACACCTTGCTCGGTTCGTCCACTACCACCTTGCGACTGGCATCGAACAACAGCACCTGTGGCTGCATCACTGGCGCGCGTGCTTCCAGGCGGTAACGTTCGCCGGCCTTGAAGCCGTCGTAGCGCACGGTGAGGTAGCAGGTGCGTTCGGTGGGGGCGGTGCTGAAGCCGCCCGAATACACTTCATAGTCGAAGCGCACCACCAACTCGTGGCGGCCCGGCGTGACCTGGAAGTAGCGGCCATCCTCCAGCCGCTGGCCATCCAGGCGATCGGCCATGATGGTCCTGCCAGGGGTGATGGTGTAGAGGTCGACCCAGGCCTGCTTGGGATCGACGGGCGGCAAGGGGCTGGCGCAAGCCCCCAGTGCACTGAGGGCAATCAGCATCATGGGCTGGCGCATGGCGAAACTCCCGCTCGCGGTTTACAGGCTATAAGCATAGCGCCGACAGGCCCGTGCTGTCGTGAAACTGTGGTGTTTCAGGTGCGTTGGCAACCCGCTGGCATCCCCTGCCCCACTAGCTTCTGCTGCTGGTCGTAGAGCTTGACCCATGGGCGGAAACCGATGCTGCCGGCCTGCAACTGGTAGCGCTGGCCGGCACTGAAATCCTTGAACGTCAGGTTGAGCTGGCAGTCACGCCACAGCGGTTCGTCCACCGGGCCGATATTGCTCGGCGCCACGGCGAACTGGTAGCGCACGGTGAGCTCGTGGTTGCCGGGCTGGACTTCGAAATAGCGCTTGTCGGCCCAGTCGCGTTCGTCCACCTGCACGGCATGCAGCGAGGTGTTGTCGAAGGGCGCCAGATCGACCCAGGCCTGGTTGGGGTCCGGGTCGGGCAGCGTGGAGCAACCGGACAACAGCACGAGCGTGCCGACGGCAATCAGTGAACGCATGGCGAAACTCCCCCTAGGCGAGATAGTCTTGGACCGCACTGGCCGTGAGCGAGATAGACAGCCCTGATGTTTCGACTTTTTCTTTTACAGCGCTCAAGCCATGGGCCTCTCGACCGCGTTTTCAGGCGTTTGGTTCCCGTACTGGCGGTCTTCCTGCTGAGCGGTTGTTCCAGCGTCGGCTACTACGGGCAACTGGCCGAGGGGCAATGGCAGCTGTTGCGGGCGCGTCAGCCCGTTGCGCAGGTGCTGGGCGACCCTTCCACCAGCGCATCGTTGCGCCAGCGCCTGGCCCATGCCGAGCAGGCCCGGCAATTCGCCAGCGAGCGGTTGAAGCTGCCGGACAACCGCAGCTATCGGGTCTATGCCGACCTGGGGCGGCCGTACGTGGTGTGGAATGTCTTCGCCACCCCTGAACTCTCATTGCAGCCGGTCACCCATTGCTTTCCGATTGCCGGTTGCGTGGCCTACCGCGGCTATTACCAGCAAGGCGCTGCCCGTGGCGCAGCGGCGTTGATGCGCCAGGAAGGGATGGACGTGTATGTCGGGGGCGTGGAGGCCTATTCGACCCTGGGCTGGTTCGACGACCCGATCCTTTCCTCGATGGTTGCCTGGGGCGATGAACGCTTGGCCGCGGTGATTTTCCACGAGCTGGCGCACCAGCGTGTCTATGTGAAGGACGACACCGAGTTCAATGAGTCGTTCGCCACCTTCGTGGAACAGGAAGGATCGCGGCAATGGCGCGTGGCGCGCGGGCTTCCAGCGATTCGGGATGACGCGGCGCGGCAGCGCGAGCAGTTCGTTCGGCTGGTACTGGACAGCCGTTCGCGCCTGCAGGCGATTTATGTCGGGCCGTTGAACGAGGCTGGCAAGCGCGCCGCCAAGCAGGCGGAATTCGAGCGCTTGCGGCGCGCGTATCGGCAGTTGCGTGACGGGCCTTGGAAGGGTGATGGGCGTTACGATGCGTGGGTGTATGGGCCTATGAACAACGCCAAGCTGCTGCCGTTCGGGTTGTATGACCAATGGGTGCCTGGGTTTGCGGCGTTGTTCGAGGACGTGAATGGCGATTGGGGCGCGTTCTACGGGCGGGTCGAAGCGTTGGGACGGTTGCCGGCTTCGGCGCGCAAGGCTGAGTTGGCGAGGTTGGCCGGGCGGGGGTGAAGGGGGCCGCTTTGCGGCCCAAATCGCGGGGCAAGCCCGCTCTCACAGAACAACGCATAACTATTTGATTTTGCAGGTCTTTGTGGGAGCGGGCTTGTCCCGCGATTGGGCCGGGCCCGATATCACCGTCGCCTGGCAAGGGCTTCGCCCTTGATCGCGGGACAAGTCGGACCGCCGCACCGCCGCTTCCACAGAGGGAGGCTGCGCTAGCCGCTTGTTCTTTGTGCGACAGCGCAGCCCCACGCAATCACCGGCTGGCGAATGCCTGATGCATCTGCGCCAGCGTCTGGAAATGGAACGCTGGCGCTTCGGCCGACAGCTCTTCGTGACTGCCAAAGCCATACCCCACCGCCACTGCCTGCAAACCGTTGCTGTGCGCGCCGATCAGGTCATGCTTGCGATCACCGATCATCAGGGTCTGCGCCGGGTCCAGGCCTTCCTCGTCCAGCAAATGGCGAATCAGCTCGACCTTGTTGGTACGGGTGCCATCCAGTTCGCTGCCATAGATCACCTTGAAGTGGTGATCGAAGGCGAAGTGCCGGGCGATCTCGCGCGCGAACTCCCAGGGTTTGGAGGTGGCGATGTACAGCGTACGGCCTTGGCCGTTCAGGGCCTCGAGCAGCTCCGGTACGCCGTCGAATACCAGATTCTCGTACAGGCCGGTGACGCTGAAGCGCTCGCGGTAGAAGTTCACCGCATCCCAGGCCTTGGCCTCGTCGAAGTTGTAGAACTGCATGAAGGCCTGCAGCAAGGGTGGGCCAATGAAGTGCTCGAGGCGGGCCAGGTCCGGCTCGTCGATACCCAGCTTGGCCAGGGCGTACTGGATCGAGCGGGTGATGCCCAGGCGCGGGTCGGTCAGGGTGCCGTCGAGGTCGAAGAGGATGTTCTGCTGGTGCATGGTGTTCTCGGTATCTATGAGCCGTTTCACTGTGTGGCAGCGGCTAGCGTTGATCCCTTGTGGGGGCGGGCTTGCCCCCACAAGGGCGACGGTGATATCGGGCCCGGCTTCATCGCGGGACAAGCCCGCTCCTACCGGTGCGTGGTGGGCTATCGGTCGTAGCCTTCGGCCAGGTGCTGGTCCTTGAGCTTGACGTAGTTGGCGGCGCTGTAGGGGAAAAACGCACGCTCCTTGTCGGTCAGCGGGCGTGCCTGCTTCACCGGGCTGCCTACGTACAGGTAGCCGCTTTCCAGGCGCTTGCCAGGCGGTACCAGGCTGCCGGCGCCGATGATCACGTCGTCCTCGACCACCGCGCCATCCATGAGGGTGCTGCCCATGCCCACCAGAATGCGGCTGCCCAGTGTACAGCCGTGCAACATGACTTTGTGACCGATGGTCACGTCATCGCCGATCAGCAACGGGAAGCCCTCTGGATTGAACGGCCCGGCGTGGGTGATATGCAGCACGCTACCATCCTGCACACTGGTGCGTGCCCCGATGCGAATACGGTGCATGTCGCCGCGCACCACGGTCAGCGGCCAGACCGAGCTGTCCTCGCCGATCTCGACGTCACCCAGCACCACTGCCGAACGGTCGACGAAAACCCGTGGTCCAAGCTTGGGAGTGTGTTGCTGAAAGCTTCGAATGGCCATGATAGCGCCCCTCTTGAATGCCGATAGGCGGGCTGCCTGCTGCGGTCGGCGTCGATTGTAATTAAGATGGTCCCGTGTTTCCTCCTGCCAAGGTATCTAAACCGTGAGTGCGAACAACCCGCTTCTGCAGTCCTACGATCTGCCGCCCTTCTCGGCGATCCGTGCCGAACATGTGCTGCCGGCGATCGAGCAGATCCTGGCCGACAACCGCAAAGCCATTGCAAAGATCCTCGAACAGCAAGGCAAGAACCCGACCTGGGCCGGCCTGGTGCTGGCCATGGATGAACTCAACGACCGCCTGGGCGCTGCCTGGAGCCCGGTCAGCCACCTCAATGCGGTGTGCAACAGCAAGGAGCTGCGCGAAGCGTACGAGTCGTGCCTGCCGGCCCTGAGCGCCTACTCCACCGAGCTGGGGCAGAACCGCGAGCTGTTCGAAGCCTACCAGGCCCTGGCCAATAGCCCGGAAGCCGCTGGCTTCGACGCTGCCCAGAAAACCATCATCGACCATGCCCTGCGAGACTTCCGCCTGTCCGGTATCGACCTGCCGGCCGAGAAGCAACAGCGCTACGCCGAAGTGCAAAGCCGCCTGAGCGAATTGGGCAGCCGTTTCTCCAACCAGTTGCTCGACGCTACCCAGGCCTGGACCAAGCATGTCAGCGACGAGGCGCAGCTCGACGGCCTGACCGACTCGGCCAAGGCGCAGATGGCCGCCGCGGCCCAGGCCAAAGGCCTGGACGGCTGGCTGATCACCCTGGAATTCCCCAGCTACTACGCGGTGATGACCTACGCCACCGATCGCGCCCTGCGTGAAGAGCTCTACGCCGCCTACTGCACCCGCGCCTCGGACCAAGGCCCAAATGCCGGCCAGTTCGACAACGGCCCGGTGATGAGCGAGATTCTCGACCTGCGCCAGGAGCTGGCCGAGTTGCTGGGCTACAAGCATTACGCCGAGTTGAGCCTGGCCACCAAGATGGCCGAGTCCAGCGACCAGGTGCTGAGCTTCCTGCGTGACCTGGCCAAGCGCAGCAAGCCGTTCGCTGCCCAGGACCTGGAACAGCTCAAGGCCTATGCGGCCGAGCAAGGTTGCCCGGAGCTGTCCAGCTGGGACGCCGGCTACTACGGCGAGAAACTGCGCGAGCAGCGCTACAGCGTGTCGCAAGAGGCCCTGCGCGCCTACTTCCCGATCGACAAGGTGCTGTCGGGCCTGTTCTCTATCGTCCAGCGCCTGTACGGCATCGAAATTACCGAGCTCAAGGGCTTCGACGCCTGGCACCCAGACGTGCGCCTGTTCGAGATCAAGGAAAACGGCCAGCATGTGGGCCGCTTCTTCTTCGACTTGTACGCCCGCGCCAACAAGCGCGGCGGCGCCTGGATGGATGGCGCTCGCGACCGCCGTCGCACGGCGGCCGGTGCACTGCAGAGCCCGGTGGCGAACCTGGTGTGCAACTTCACCCCGGCCGCGCCCGGCAAGCCTGCGCTGCTGACCCACGACGAAGTCACCACGCTGTTCCACGAGTTCGGCCATGGCTTGCACCACCTGCTGACCCGCATCGAGCATGCTGGCGTTTCCGGCATCAACGGCGTGGCCTGGGATGCGGTGGAGCTGCCGAGCCAGTTCATGGAGAACTGGTGCTGGGAACCTGAAGGCCTGGCGCTGATTTCCGGCCACTACGAGACCGGCGAGCCCCTGCCCCAAGACCTGCTGGACAAGATGCTGGCAGCCAAGAACTTCCAGTCCGGCATGATGATGGTGCGCCAGCTGGAGTTCTCGCTGTTCGACTTCGAGCTGCACGCCAACCACGGCGATGGCCGCAGCGTGCTGCAGGTGCTCGAAGGGGTGCGCGACGAGGTGTCGGTGATGCGCCCGCCGGCCTACAACCGCTTCCCCAACAGCTTCGCCCATATCTTCGCGGGCGGTTATGCGGCGGGCTACTACAGCTACAAGTGGGCTGAAGTGCTCTCGGCCGATGCCTTCTCGCGCTTCGAGGAAGAAGGCGTGCTCAATGCCGAGACCGGCCGCGCTTTCCGCGAGGCGATCCTGGCCCGTGGCGGCTCCCGAGAGCCGATGGTGCTGTTCGTCGACTTCCGCGGTCGTGAGCCTTCCATCGACGCCTTGCTGCGCCATAGTGGCCTGACCGAGGACGCGGCGGCATGAGCGAGGCACCTGTGACCAAGACCAAGAAGCGCTTCATCGCCGGGGCTGTCTGCCCGGCGTGCAGCGAACCCGACAAGCTGATGATGTGGAGCGAGGACGGCGTACCGCACCGTGAATGCGTGGCCTGTGGCTTCACCGACACCCTGAACGAACAGGGCCTCTCGGTACCCAAGGAGTTGGGCACGCGGGTCAACCAGGCGGCGCCCAAGGCGGCGCCGGTCCAGGTACAGACGGTGCAGTTCTTCCCCAATCCGAAGCTGAAGAAACCGGCTGAATAAGGCCGTCGCGCCACGTGGATCGCCCGTGGCGTGCCTCTTCTACTGCGGGCGGTAGATATGCCTCCCCTCGCATCGTCTTCGTCGCTCCATGCTCGTGTTGTGATCAACACGGGCAGGGAGTCATGCCATGCAAGAGAAAAACCCCTTACTTAACGACAGTCTCACGCCGGTCGACTATGACGCCGTGCTGCTCGAACACGTGCCTGCTGCCTTCGAGCAGCGCGCCACGGAGCATGAAGTGGGCATGGAAAGGATCATCGAGAATCAACGACAGCTGCCCACATGGGACGATCTGGTGCTTGCGGTCGAAGCCCTGGACGCCGACATGCAGGCTGTGACCTATGCCTCCACGCCGCTGGCATACCGGGGCGATGAATGGGCGGACGCGATCTGGCAGGGGCGCGACCGCATCGATAAGCTGTTCCGGAAAAAGGTGCGAAGCAGGCCTCTGTATACCTTGTATGAGCGTCTGGCCGACAGTGCCGTCGGGGCCAGCCTGGATGCCCATGAACACGCCACCTTGCAGCGCATACTCAAGGAGTCCAGGCTGGCCGGCGTGTTGTTGGACGACGATCAGCGCGACCGCCTCGACGCGCTGGAAAAACAGATCGGCGCGCTGGCATTCGAATTCTTCCTCAACGTCGATACAAGCGTAGGGCAGTCGGGTATCTGGATCGACGACGAACAGCGTTTGCTCGGGCTGCCGAAGCCAGTGCGTGCAGAAATGGCCGAGCGCGCCGGTGCTCAGGCATTGGCCCAAGGCGACTGGCTGATAGCGTGCGAGGACGGCCCTTGCAAGGCGGTGCTTGAATTTGCCGAGGATCGCAGCCTCCGCGAGCAGGCCTACCGGGCCTATCACCAGCGCGGTGTCCATGAGGACCCAGAGCAGGACAATGGTACGATCCTCGGGAAATTGGCAGATTTGCGCCACCAGTACGCCCGTTTACTGGGGTTCGGCAGCTTTTCGCAGCTAGCCATCGAAGCCAAGGATGCACGCTCGGTAGAGCAGGTACGCCTGTTGCTGCTCGAACTGGCGGACCGGGTTCGCCCTGCGATGCTGCAGGCTCGGCGCGAAATCGAGGCGCAGGGCAAGGCGCGAGGGCTGGATGAGGTGCAGCCATGGGACATCGATTATCTGCTATCGCGCAGACTTGCGACCCCCACCACCGATTTTCGGGAATTCTTCGCCTTGGACCACGTCGTCGTGGCCTTGATCGACCTGGCACAGCGACTGTTCGGCCTGACCGTGACCACAGCTTCGTTGCCTCGCTGGCATCCCAGCGTCATGACGTTCGAAGTGCACCAGGACCATGCATTCGTCGGTTACCTATACCTGGATCTGCTTCTGTATCCGAACAAGACATTCAACGTTCCGGTCACGGATTATGTCCGCAACAGGCGGGTGGATGCCGAAGGTCGCTACCATCCCGCCATGGCCATCGTATACAGCGAAGTCCCCCCCGGCGCGGAGGGAGGGCCGGCACTGCTCGACCATTTGGCCTTGAGAAAATTGTTCCATGAGTTTGGGCATGGCCTACACCTGCTGTCGGTGCGCACGACCAATCATCTGTTGTCGGACCCGCGCCGAAACGGCACCGATGGTGTGGAGCTCTATGGCAAGCTGCTCGAGCGCTGGGTATGGGATGCCGAGTACCTGGCCGGGATCGGTGTCCACGCTGCGACTGGGCAAAAGCCGACGAAGGACGAGATCGAGGCTGAATTGGCCGTGCGGCGGTCCAATGCGCTCAAGACATTTGCCGATGATTTGAGCCTGGCGCTGTTCGACCTCGAATTGCACTCGACCCCGCTGGATGGCAAACCTGTGGAGCAGCGCCTGGTGGAGTGCCGCGAACGTTGCGGGTGCTGGCCGTTGGCGGATTTCGAGAAACCTGCGCATGGCTTCAACCACATCGTTCAAGGCTATGAAGCCGGGTACTACGCCTACATTTGGGCAGAGGTGAACGCCGCCGATCTGTTTACCCGTTTCGAGCGGCACGGCCTGCTCGATCGTGAGGTCGGCCGGCGCTTCCAGGAGGCACTGTTCGATCCGGGTGCCTCGCGGCAAGTATCGGAAGGTATTGAAGCCTTCCTCGGTCGCAAGACAAGCATCGGGCCGTGCTTGCGCTGGCTTGGCATCGCCTGACCCGGTTGTCGGCTGACCAAAGGTGCTGGAATGAACCTCCGTACAGGATTACTGTATATATATACAGTGAGGAGTGCGCGATGTTTTCTCCAGCACCGCAAAAGGGCCGAGGCACGGCCCATAACCCGCACAATCGTTTTTCCCCGGCCCACAGCGTGGCGGAAGACGATGGCTGGTACCAGGAAGTGCCGCAGACCCAGGGCACCGAGGTGCGGGTCGAAACGGCCAAGAGTATCATCACCCGCAATACGTCGCCCGACCTGCCCTTCGACCGCTCCATCAATCCCTACCGGGGCTGCGAGCATGGCTGCATATACTGCTACGCCCGCCCCAGCCATGCCTATTGGGATCTTTCCCCTGGGCTGGACTTCGAGACCAAGCTGATCGCCAAGACCAACGCGGCAGAGGTGCTCGAGCAGCAATTGAGCAAGCCGGGCTATATCTGTGCGCCGATCAACCTGGGCTCGAACACCGACCCCTACCAGCCCATCGAACGGGAACAACGCCTGACCCGGCGCCTGCTGGACGTGTTGCTGCGCTATCGCCACCCGGTGACCATCGTCACCAAAGGCTCGCTGGTGCTGCGCGACCTGGATTTGCTCGCCGAGCTGGCCAGCCAGCGGCTGGCCCGGGTGATGATCAGCCTGACCACGCTGGATGACGATCTCAAGCGCACCCTGGAGCCGCGGGCCGCGTCGCCCAAGGCGCGGTTGCGGGCCATTCGGGTGTTGCGTGAGGCAGGCGTGCCGGTGGGCGTGTTGTGCTCGCCAATGATCCCGATGATCAACGACAGCGAGCTGGAGCACTTGCTGGAAGCAGCCAAGGAAGCCGGTGCGCAGAGCGCGGCCTATATGATGCTGCGTCTGCCGCTGGAGGTTGCGCCGCTGTTCGAGCAATGGCTGCACGATCACTACCCGCAACGGGCTGCCCATGTGCTCAGCCTGATCCGTCAGAGTCGAGGTGGCGAGCTGTACGACAGTCGCTTTGGTTCGAGGATGCGCGGCGAAGGGATCTTCGCCGAGCTCCTGGCGCAGCGGTTCGCCAAGGCCATGCGCCGGTTGGGGTTCCAAGGGCGGGAGGCACAGCCGCTGGACTGCACCGCATTCTGCCCGCCGGGTGGGCAGATGGCGTTGTTTTGAACGGCCTGGGGCGTTGTGCAGCCGCAATAGGTTAAAAAGCCATCCCTAGCCTGGCTCATGGCATCCAATATTTTTCTTCCAGGCTATTGGCGGCTGATGCTTTTTTGCTATTATCGATTTCCCGCCTTTCGGAGCTGGAACGCCCGTTCTAGAGCCTCCAAATTCAGTTTGAGTTAAGTTTTCCACGGTAGCGTGAGCCCACAAGAGATTGTGATGAATGGCCCGTGCCCGGCATCTAACGCCCTGCATAACCAGAATCTTTACCCGGTAAACTGGAACTTACCCTACACACCGTCAAGAGGATGAATCATGCCCGTCAAGGACCCATCCAAGGTCGTCCCGGCTGCCCCCGCCGAAAGTGCCGATGCCGCCCTGAAGCATATCGTCGACGGCTTCCTGCGGTTTCACCATGACGTCTTCCCCGAGCAGCAGGAGCTGTTCAAGAAGCTCGCCACTGCGCAGACGCCGCGCGCCATGTTCATCACCTGCGCCGACTCGCGCATCGTTCCCGAACTGATCACCCAAAGCTCACCCGGCGACCTGTTCGTGACCCGTAACGTAGGTAACGTTGTACCGCCCTACGGGCAGATGAACGGCGGCGTCTCCACGGCCATCGAGTACGCCGTGCTGGCCCTCGGCGTGCATCACATCATCGTATGCGGCCATTCCGATTGCGGTGCCATGCGAGCGGTACTCAACCCCAACTCGCTGGAGAAGATGCCCACGGTCAAGGCCTGGCTGCGCCACGCCGAAGTCGCCCGTACCGTGGTCGAGGACAATTGCTCCTGCGGCAGCGAGCACGAGAGCATGCAGGTACTGACCAAGGAAAACGTCATTGCGCAGTTACACCACCTGCGCACCCACCCCTCGGTCGCCTCGCGCCTGGCCGCCGGCCAGCTGTTCATCCATGGTTGGGTCTACGACATCGAGACCAGCCAGATCGAAGCCTATGACGCTGCCAGCGACAGTTTCTTGCCGCTGACCGCCGATCAGCCGATCCCCTGCGCTACACCGAGAGGCCGCTACTAAGCGGCCCACGCCTCGCAGTAACTTTTTGCCGGCCGGCCGCACCTGCTGAGGGTGTGGCCAGTTGTCGGCTGCCTTGAATTCCCCTGACTGCCTTACCGGCTCGCCGGCGGCCCGCGCCTGCGCGCGTGTCGGGGATCCCTGTGCCTGCGGCTGGCGGACTGGCCGCGTATCGAGAAAGGAGCTTCATGGTGAACAAGACACAGATCAAAGCGGCCCTGCCGCGTGAGTTGTTGGCGTCGGTAGTGGTCTTTTTGGTGGCCTTGCCGTTGTGCATGGGCATTGCGATCGCTTCGGGCATGCCTCCGGCCAAGGGGCTGATCACTGGCATCATCGGCGGCATCGTGGTCGGCTTCCTGGCCGGTTCGCCCTTGCAGGTCAGCGGCCCGGCAGCGGGCCTGGCGGTACTGGTATTCGAGCTGGTGCGTCAGCATGGTGTGGCCATGTTGGGCCCGATCCTGTTGCTCGCGGGTTTGTTGCAGCTGTTGGCCGGGCGGCTGCGCCTGGGCTGCTGGTTCCGCGTCACGGCCCCTGCGGTGGTGTACGGAATGCTTGCCGGGATCGGCGTGTTGATCGTGCTGTCCCAGGTGCATGTGATGTTCGACAACGCGCCCCAGCCATCAGGGGTTCAGAACCTGCTGGGCTTCCCGGCAACGGTGGCCGCGGCCCTGCCGCTGGAGCGCGCGGGCCATGGCTGGCAGGCCGGCGCCCTAGGGCTTGGGACCATCGCCTTGATGTGGGGCTGGGAGCGCTGGCGCCCGCAGCGCCTGCGCTTCATTCCCGGGGCCTTGCTGGGTGTGGCGGCGATGACCGCCGTCAGCCTGTGGCTGGCGCTGCCGGTGAATCGTGTGCAGGTACCGGCGGACCTGTCCGAAGCCATCGACTGGCTGCGTCCGGACGACCTGCTCAAGTTGGCCGACCCTACCCTGCTGGTCGCCGCCTTTGCCCTGGCCTTCATCGCCAGCGCCGAAACCCTGCTCTCGGCGGCTGCGGTGGATCGTATGCACAGTGGCCAGCGCTCGGACTTCGACCGTGAACTGTCGGCCCAGGGGCTGGGCAACATGCTCTGCGGTGTGCTGGGCGCATTGCCGATGACCGGGGTGATCGTACGCAGTTCGGCCAACGTCCAGGCGGGTGCCCAGACGCGTTTGTCGGCGATTTTCCATGGCTTGTGGTTGCTGGCATTCGTGGTGGCGCTCAGCAGCGTGCTGCAACAGATCCCTGTGGCCAGCCTGGCCGGCGTGCTGGTGTATACCGGTATCAAGCTGGTGGACTTCAAGGCGTTCCGTGGGCTGGGCCGGTACGGCCGCATGCCGATGTTCACCTATGCGGCCACGGCGCTGGCGATCATCTTCACCGACCTGCTGACCGGCGTGCTGCTTGGCTTTGCCCTGACTTTGCTGAAACTGGCGCTCAAGGCGGCGCGGCTGAAGATCAACCTGGCCACGCTGCAAGAGCCTGGACACATGGAGCTACGGCTCAGTGGCGCCGCGACCTTCCTCAAGGTGCCGGCATTGACCCAGGTACTCGAAAGCGTACCGGCGGGTACCACGCTGCACGTGCCGTTGAACAACCTCAGCTACATCGACCATTCCTGCCTGGAACTGCTCGAAGACTGGGGGCGCAGCAATGCGGCCAAGGGGTCTCGGCTGTTGATCGAGCAGCGCGGGCTCAAGCGCAGGGTCGAAGGGCGCCTGCGCTCGGCCGTGTCGGCGTGAATGGGTAGGATGACGCCGTGAACGAAAGTATCGGCGCCAGATCCATATTCAAGCCGACTGCGGTACCAGCTTGCGACAGCTTTCCTTGCGACTGGGATATTGCTGACACTTTTGCATGACCTGTTTCACCCTGTCGTCGGCCTTGAGCTGCCGGTTTGCCAGCAGCTTCTCGGTGATGAACAGCTCTTCCGACCCCAGGTTGCGCTCGGCCTTGTCGATCATCGCCAGTGCTGCCTGTGGGTCGCCACGTTTGAGGTGGTAGCCGATCATCAGGTCATAGATCGAGGGGCCGGCAAGCGACCAGTCCTGAATCGATTCAAGGTCCGCGAGCGCTGCACGGCCGTTGCCTTGTGCCAGGTGAAGGGTGAACGCCGCCCGGCGGATGCCTGGCTGGTTGCCGACGGGCGATGCCAGTGCCCTGGCCACGAAGGCACTCGCCTCACGTTGCTTGTTCTGCTCAAGCGCCGTGGTTGCCGCGTAGGCGTCCTTGTAGCCTTGCAGCGCCAGGCGGACTGATGGCTCGTCGCGAACCTGCGGCCAACTACGTCGATCTACACGTACTCGCGCTTGTTGACGGTATTCGCGTCTTAAATAGTGGCGCAGCTCTTCGTCGCGCTGCAGGGGGGACATGTGCGAGCGAGTGAGGTACTGGCTGGTAGCGGCGATCGTAGTACCAAGCCCTTGATTGAGCAGGGTTTGCAACTCTTGGCTGAAGCGGTTGAGGTCGAACTGCCTGAGCGAGTCCTGCATGGCGCTCTGGCGCTCCTTCAGGAAACCGGTCAGCAATGGCTTCTGTTTGCCCTGAAAATCGTTCAGGCGTTGTAGGCTCACGCTTGAAGCACGCGGTGCATAGCCGGCGCGAACCATCAGGTCGGAGCCGAGCAAGTCGGCCTGGTCTTCCTGAGCGCGCCCCCAGGCGGTGCTCCAGACATTGTCTGAGAAACTGTTGGCCAGGGCGGTATAGAGAACGGTATTTCCGATGGTCTTCTGGGTGCCCAGCGGATCCTTGCTGATCAGCTTGAGTCCACCGCTGCTGCGGTCTACGCCCGTATTCCTGGCAACGGCGGCGATCACCACCGTGGTGGCGATGTTGGTCATTAGCTCCTTCTGCTGCTGGAAAGCGGCCAGGCGGTCATGATGACGCAACAGCACGTGGCTCATTTCGTGGCCCAGCATGGCCGCGATCTCGTCCTCGCTTTCGACATTGTCGAGCATGCCCAGTGGCACGAAGATGTTGCCGTAGGGGTCAGCCGAAGGGCCGAAGGTATAGCTGTCGACGATACGTACCCGAAGGGCCGGTGTTTCCCCTGGCCAGCCTTTGGCAAGGCGCGTGACGATGCCCTGCAGATAGGCCTCGAGCTTGGGAATGCGCACCTGGTTCTGCTGGTTGACCTCATCGGCCCGGATCGTGCGGCCATCGAAACTCAAGCGCAGCTGGTTGGCGTGTTGTGGGTCCAGGCGGTAGTACTGTCGCACCTCGGCCTGTTCGAAATAGCGGCCCTGCAGACGTGACTGTGTGGACGGGCCTACAAGGTTCAAGACCGCATCGCTGGCACCGTTGAATGTCTGGCAACCGCCGAGCAAGGCTGCCGCAGCCAATAACAGGACACGCTTGGCGCCATTGGCGACTGATCCGCTCACTTGCTGCACCCCGAGCCGAAACCGATGGTGGAGTTGTTCTGGTGATCGTCCGCCTGGCTGCTGGAAAGTTTCTGGCACGGCAGCTTGACTACATTCAGTGGCGGGGAAACGCGTACATCCATCGTGTCCAGCCAGACCTTCTGCCCCGCCAATTCGACCTGCACCAAGTCCAGTTCCTTGTTGTACTGCAACACCGGCAGTGTTTGCGGGAGGCCGTTGCGTGCTACCTCGCGCTGCAACCTACCCTGGTCATCCAGGACGGTAACCGGGTCGGCAAGAAATGCATCCACGATCGGGGATGCCAGAAGGCTCTGGCTGAACAGCGCCGACATCAGGAAAAGGGAAGCCTTATTCATCTCTGATCTCCTTGAGTATCTAATCCAGATTTGCTCACGCCTTGTCCTCCAGCAGAGCCTGAACCCTGGCTTTGAACAACGTAAGGGAAAGCAGCAGCAGCCCGAGCACGTTGGCGGGTGTGAAATTCCATCGCCAAAGTGCCGCACTCAGGCCCAGCACAAGCGTGAGCACCACACCCCAGGCTGCGAGCGGTTGAAGCAACAGGCGGCGTCGGTTTGCGGTTTGCGAGAGGCTCAATACCGGGCTTTCCAGTCGACCCTTGAGGCCGGCGATGAGCGCCAGCAACAACAACTCGCCTACATCCAGCACGTCCACTGAGCCAGTGCCGGGTATACCCAGTTCGGCCAGGCTCTGCGTCGATCGGTAATAGCCCATGCCCCAATTGATCAGGTTGTCCAATGCCATCGCATGGACATACACGCCGGCTATTTTCCCATGCAGCGGTGAGAGCGTGACGTCGCCGGTCCCGGCAATACGGGCACCTACCAGCACCAACTTGCCGGCCAGTAGTTGCTTGAGCAGCGCTTGATCGTCGGCGTCCGTGGCTTCAAGATCGCTGGCCGACAAAGTCAAGCTATAGGCGCAGTTCGCCTGAGCTTGGTTGCCAAGCTTCCAGAACACCGCGTGCAACAACTGGTCGGCCAGGCCAGGGAAGGAACATTCACTGATATCCGAAACCTTTGCCTGCGACGGCGACTGCTTCAGCCCCCACTGCACCGTCATGTCGGGCAAGCGTGCCGCGGCAATGGCATCGGCCGGCAACGGTGCGCAGGCATGGTGGCGGCAATATTCGCGGTAAAGCTGCAGGGCCGGTGTCTCCAAGACGCCGACCGCGGTGGGCACAGCCAGGGGATATTGGTTTCCATGGCCGCTCCAGCTCACCAAGGCGGGTTCGCTGACCTCTGCAAACTGTGGCAAGGCATTGACTGCGCCTTGGGTGTCTGCGGACAAACCGGTATTGGCCAGAAAAAGAGGAATGCCTTGACGTCGATAGCGTTCCAAGACATTGGCCAGCAATTGGCTTTCCATCCGCGGCGCCTGGTCGGGGGGCTTCCGGGAATGGTCATGGCTGTACAGCAGGTCGATAAAAACCGCGCCAGGCTTGTAGGCGAGCAAGCGTTTGAACAATTTGCTTTGCTCGCTGTAAGGCAGTGGCCAATAGGTCTGGTTGCGCTGCAGATAAGCGTCGTCGATCAGAATGACGACTACCTGTTGCTGGCCTTTTTCTGCGTACCAGCTGGCCAACAGCCGGTTCAACCAACGGGAAGACGCATCATCCGTGGCGCTGGCCAGGCCGAAGGGATCGAGTAAGGCGATGAGGACGACTGCGAAGCCAAACAGCAATTGGCGCAGGACCAAGGGCGATAACGTGAGCATCCATGTCTCAGACAGTTGAATGGCGTCATTTTGCCATCACCTTTCAATGATGCGAAAGTGCCATCAGTCTGGCTGTGACGGCCCTGTCCCTGGGCCGAGGATTCAGGGGCTACAGGCCAATGCTCGGCCTGTGACCTGTAGACGTCATTTCAAGCCGGCTGGCCCAGTTCCACACCCAGCTGGCGCGACAGGCATGGCCAGCGCTTCCAGGCGGCGCCGGTCTCTGGGCTGCAGAGTTTCTCTCGGTAGGCTTCGACCGACTCCACGGCGAAGCTCTCGTCGTCGAGCATCTGGTCCACCGAATGATGCACCACTTCATCGAGCTGGTTGGCGAAGGTTTCGCCGATCAGTTGGTGGGCGATCAGGTTGGCCACAGTGGTGTCTACTGGGATCAATGGCTGCTGGAAATGGCGGATGTACAGATCATTGACCTCTTCGACCAGGCGATGGGCCAGGTAGGCTTCGTCCAGCAGGCAGTCCAGGCCGACATGGCCTTGCATGACGCTGGGCGGTTGCAGGAAATAGGCTTCGGCGATCTTCAGTACCGGCCTGATCTGCGACTCGATGCCAGCCTCGCGGGCCACCTCATGGGCGGCTTCCAGCAGTTCCGGAACCTGGTCGATGTAGGCGCTGACGAAGCGCGCCAAGGTACCCTGGGCATCCTGCTCGGGCAGATGGATCGAAGGATGCAGATGCGGCAGTTGTTGTTCCAGACGCTGTTTCAGTTGGCCGGTCTGGCCCTCATGTTGATGGGCGTGGGTGATCTGCTCGCGCACAGCAGCGATGTTCATGACAACTCCAGGGACAAGGCGTTACAAACGGAAGACACTAAATTAGCTCGGTTGTGAGAATGCCTAAGACGCATTTGTTATAACCCCGAGACACGTGTGTCGCTGTGGTTATATCAATGTGCCATCATTTTGCTCCATCCCAGTAACTGCAAGGCTTTCAAACGATTGCGTGAATCGATGAAGTTGATTTCATGGCTGCCGTTGCGTGCCGTTGGTCGCTGTCTATACTCCCGGTGAACGTGATTCGTTGATGAGGCCCGACTGCCGTTTGCAGGGGCTCGGTCGTCGAAGCCAGGCAGTCTTGGCCACCCACCCCTCCTTAGCCGTAAGGTCGTCCACGCCTCCGGGACAACAAGAACGATAAGGGGAACCCGCAATGATGCGACATCCACATGTCTGGATGGGCCTCCTGTTGTGGTTGGTGTTTGGCCAGGCCCATGCCGCCTGGACCGTGAACATGGCACCGGGGGCGACGGAAGTCTCCAACGCCGTGTTCGACCTGCACATGACCATCTTCTGGATCTGCGTGGTCATCGGCATCGTGGTGTTCGGCGCGATGTTCTGGTCGATGGTCATCCACCGCCGCTCCACGGGCCAGGAACCTGCGCATTTCCACGAGCACACCTGGGTGGAAATCCTCTGGACGGTTGTCCCCTTCCTGATCCTCGTGGCCATGGCCATCCCGGCCACCAAGACCCTGATCGACATCTACGATGCCAGCGAGTCGGACATCGATATCCAGGTCACCGGCTACCAGTGGAAGTGGCACTACAAGTACCTGGGGCAGGACGTGGAGTTTTTCAGCAACCTGGCCACCCCCGCCGAGCAGATCCACAACAAGGCGCCCAAGGATGAGCACTACCTGCTCGAAGTGGACCAGCCGCTGGTACTGCCGGTCGGCGCCAAGGTGCGCTTCCTGGTGACCGCCGCCGATGTCATCCACTCCTGGTGGGTGCCGGCCTTCGCGGTCAAGCGCGACGCCATCCCCGGCTTCGTCAACGAGGCCTGGACGCGCATCGAGAAGCCCGGCATCTACCGCGGCCAGTGCACCGAGCTGTGCGGCAAGGACCACGGTTTCATGCCGGTGGTGGTCGAGGTCAAGTCCAAGGCTGACTACGACACCTGGCTTGGCGAGCGCAAGGCCGAGGCGGCCAAGCTCAAGGAGCTGACCAGCAAAGAGTGGACCCTCGAGGAGTTGGTCGAACGGGGCGACAAGGTTTACCACACCACCTGTGTGTCCTGTCACCAGGCCGAGGGCCAGGGCCTGCCGCCGATGTTCCCGGCGCTCAAAGGCTCGAAGATCGCCACCGGGCCCAAGGAAGAGCACCTGAACGTGGTGTTCCATGGCCGGCCCGGCACCGCCATGGCCGCGTTCGGCAAGCAGCTGTCGGAAGTCGATATCGCCGCCGTGGTGACCTACGAGCGCAACGCCTGGGGCAACAACAAGGGTGACATGGTCACGCCGAAGGACGTGCTGGCGCTCAAGCAGGCCGAAGCGCAATGAACCGGGTTACTCGCGGCAATCAATGGATTGCAGGAGACAGGACATGAGTGCAGTGATCGACGACCACGCCCAGGGCCATGACCATGCTCACGGCCCGGCCAAGGGCTTGATGCGCTGGGTGCTGACCACCAACCACAAGGACATCGGCACGATGTACCTGTGGTTCGCCTTCACCATGTTCCTGCTTGGCGGTTCCTTCGCCATGGTGATCCGCGCCGAGCTGTTCCAGCCTGGGCTGCAGATCGTGGAACCGGCGTTCTTCAACCAGATGACCACCATGCACGGTTTGATCATGGTGTTCGGCGCCGTGATGCCGGCCTTCGTCGGCCTGGCCAACTGGATGATCCCGCTGATGATCGGCGCGCCGGACATGGCCCTGCCACGGATGAACAACTTCAGCTTCTGGCTGCTGCCGGCGGCCTTCCTGTTGCTGGTCTCGACCTTGTTCAGCCCCGGCGGCGGGCCGAACTTCGGCTGGACGTTCTATGCGCCGCTGTCGACCACGTATGCACCGGCCAGCGTGACCTTCTTTATATTCGCCATCCACCTGATGGGTATCAGCTCGATCATGGGCGCCATCAACGTGATCGCTACCGTGCTCAACCTTCGCGCACCCGGCATGACCTTGATGAAGATGCCGCTGTTCGTCTGGACCTGGCTGATCACCGCGTTCCTGCTGATCGCGGTGATGCCAGTGCTGGCCGGCGTGGTGACCATGATGCTGATGGACATCCATTTCGGCACCAGCTTCTTCAGTGCGGCCGGGGGCGGTGACCCGGTGCTGTTCCAGCACGTGTTCTGGTTCTTCGGCCACCCCGAGGTGTACATCATGATCCTGCCGGCGTTCGGTGCGGTCAGTTCGATCATCCCGGCGTTTTCGCGCAAACCACTGTTCGGCTACACCTCGATGGTCTATGCCACCGGCGCCATCGCCTTCCTGTCGTTCATCGTCTGGGCCCACCATATGTTCGTGGTCGGCATCCCGGTGGTGGGCGAGCTGTTCTTCATGTACGCCACCATGCTGATCGCCGTGCCCACGGGGGTGAAGGTGTTCAACTGGGTCAGCACCATGTGGCAGGGGGCGCTGACCTTCGAAGCGCCAATGCTGTTCGCCATCGCCTTCGTCATCCTGTTCACCATCGGTGGGTTCTCCGGCCTGATGCTGGCCATCGCCCCGGCGGACTTCCAGTACCACGACACCTATTTCGTGGTCGCCCACTTCCACTATGTGCTGGTGCCGGGGGCGATCTTCGGTATTTTCGCCTCGGCCTACTACTGGCTGCCGAAATGGACCGGGCACATGTACGACGAAACCCTGGCCAGGCTGCATTTCTGGCTGTCGTTCATCGGCATGAACCTGGCTTTCTTCCCCATGCACTTCGTTGGGCTGGCCGGCATGCCGCGGCGCATACCGGACTACAACCTGCAGTTCGCCGACTTCAACATGGTGTCGTCGATCGGTGCCTTCATGTTCGGCGCTACGCAGATCTTCTTCCTGTTCATCGTCATCAAGTGCATCCGTGGCGGCGCGCCGGCACCGGCCAAGCCCTGGGATGGCGCCGACGGGCTGGAATGGTCGGTGCCATCGCCGGCGCCTTACCACACCTTCCAGACTCCGCCGGAAGTGAAATAGGGCCGGGCTATGAACAGCCTCTCGCTCAAGCGCCTGGTCAGCCGCCTGTTGATGCTGACGGTGGTGATGTTCGCCTTCGGCTTCGCCCTGGTGCCGATCTACGACGTGATGTGCAGGGCGTTCGGCATCAACGGCAAGACCGGCGGGCAGTACGAGGGCAGCCAGGTCAGCGACCCGACGCGCACGGTGCGGGTGCAGTTCATGTCGACCAACGCCAGCGACATGGTCTGGGAGTTTCACTCCACGGCCGATCAGTTGGAAGTCAACCCCGGGGCGGTGAACCAGATGGTCTTCGTGGCCCGCAACCCGACCGATAAGCCCATGAGCGCCCAGGCGATTCCCAGCATCACCCCGGCCGAGGCCGCGGCGTACTTTCACAAGACCGAGTGCTTCTGCTTCACCCAGCAGGTGCTGCAGCCTGGCGAACGCATCGAGATGCCGGTGCGGTTCATCGTCGACCGCGACCTACCGGCCAACGTGAAGCACCTGACACTGGCCTACACCTTGTTCGACATCACCGCTCGCCACCCGCCGGTCGCCCGTATCGCGGCCCAGGACGACCAGGGCGCCCGTTAAGGGAAGGAGAACAGCAATGGCAAGTCACGAGCACTACTACGTCCCGGCGCAGAGCAAGTGGCCGATCATCGCGACGATCGGCATGTTCATCACGGTGTTCGGCCTGGCTACCTGGTTCAACGACCTCAAGGCCGGTCACCCCGAGTCCCATGGGCCGCTGATCTTCTTCATCGGCGCGCTGTTCCTGGCCTACATGCTGTTCGGCTGGTTCGGCGCGGTGGTCAAGGAAAGCCGTGCGGGGCTGTACAGCGCGCAGATGGATCGCTCGTTCCGCTGGGGCATGAGCTGGTTCATCTTCTCCGAGGTGATGTTCTTCCTGGCGTTCTTCGGTGCGCTGTTCTACGTGCGGGTGCTGGCTGGGCCCTGGTTGGGTGGCGAGGGGCACAAAGGCATCGCCCATATGCTCTGGCCGACGTTCGAGTTCGCTTGGCCACTGCTGCATACACCGGACCCGAAGCTGTTCCCGCCACCGAAGGAAATCATCGACCCGTGGCACCTGCCGCTGATCAATACCATCCTGCTGGTCAGTTCCAGCGTGACGGTGACCATCGCCCACCATGCGCTGCGCAAGAACCATCGCGGCACGCTGAAACTCTGGCTCGGGCTGACCATTCTGCTGGGCCTGTCGTTCCTGGCGTTGCAGGCCTACGAGTACCACGAGGCGTATACCAAGCTGGGGCTGACCCTGGGGTCGGGGATCTATGGCGCGACCTTCTTCATGCTCACCGGATTCCACGGGGCTCACGTGACCTTGGGCACCCTGATTCTGATCGTGATGTTCGTGCGGGTTTTGCGCGGGCACTTCGACCCCGACAAGCACTTCGGTTTCGAAGCGGCCAGCTGGTATTGGCACTTCGTGGATGTGGTGTGGGTGGGGCTGTTCATCTTTGTGTATGTGCTCTGATATCGGATTTGGGGCCGCTGCGCGCCCCATCGCGGCACAAGGCCGCTCCTACAAAAGGGGGCGGTGTAGGGATTAGAAGGGGGCGTGGGACACCAGCTGGCCGCTGATCAGGCCCCAGGCCACCAGGGCGATGGTGAGCGTGGCAAGGGCCACCCGTACGGTCAGGGCCTTGAGCAGGCGGGTCGAGTGGTCGTCGTCCTTGACCAGGAACACCAGGCCGCTGAACAGGCTGGCGATGGTAGCCAACAGCATCAGGACAATCGCGGCCTTGAGCATGGCGAAACTCCGGGGGGATGCAATGATGAACATCAGTATAGCGATCGGCCTGACGAGGCTGTGGTGAGGCCGTTTCGCCCAGGCTGGGTACCGACCCTGGTGGTGCTCGCGCTACTGCCAGGGCTGATTGCGCTCGGCTGTTGGCAACTGGGGCGAGCTGACGAGAAGCGGGCGCTGCTGGCCATCCATGCCGAGCGCCGAGTCGAAGCGCCGTTGGCCAGCGGGCAGCTGGCGCAGGTGCCTGACCCGGCTTACCGCCGCGTGCACCTGTACGGACGTTTCGACGGCGAGCACAGCCTGCTGCTGGACAACCGCATGCGCGATGGCCGGGCAGGCGTCGAGTTGCTGCAGCCTTTCCATGACCAGGCGTCCGGCGTGTGGCTACTGGTCAACCGCGGTTGGCTGCCTTGGCCAGATCGCCGTGAGCCCGTGCGCTTCGACACCCCCAATCAGGCGCTGGCCCTCGAAGCCTCGGTCTACGTCGCGCCCGGCGCGGCCTTCCAGCTGCACCCCGATCCGGTGGGCGGCCAGTGGCCGCACCTGCTGACCGCCATCGACCCGGCCCAACTGTGGCAACAACTGGGCCGTGAAGGTTTCGCCCATGAACTGCGCCTGGAGCCGGGCCCGGCCAGCTATCGGCTGGACTGGCCGGTGGTCGCCATGGGCCCGGAAAAACACCTGGGCTACGCCGTGCAGTGGTTTGCCCTGGCCACGGCACTGGTGCTGCTCTTCCTTTATTTCGGCTGGCGTGACAAGAAAAAGGAGAACGACCATGGGCGCCGCAACGAGTCCACTGGACATGCCTGAACGCGACAAACCCCGTGCACGCGGGCGTTTGCAGCTGATCCTGATCCTGCTGGTGGTGCTGGGGCCGATGATCCTCGCCACCAGCATGTACAAGCTCAAGTTCTGGGTGCCGGACGGCCGCAGCTACCACGGCCAGATGATCGGCAACGGCCAGGGCCGGAGCGATATCGGCATCGATGCCCAGGAGACGCGCTGGCAGTTGCTGGTCAGCGCGCCGTCGGCCTGCGCCGCGGATTGCCAGCAACTGGTGTACCTGGCGCGGCAGATCCAGATCGGCCTGGGCCGAGATGCCGCCCGTGCCAGCCATGCACTGGCCACGGCGCAACCGTTAGCGGCCGACTACCAGGCCTTGCTGGGCCGCGAATACCCGCAGTTGCAGCGCTATTCCTTGGATACCCAGCGCTACGGCCAGAACGTCAGTGAGCCGGGCCCGCAGCTGTGGATCGTCGACCCCCACGGCAACCTGGTGCTGCGCTACGACGCCAAGGTTAACGGCAAGCATGTGCTGGACGATCTGCGCCATCTGCTCAAGCTGTCCAACATCGGCTAGGAGGCCACCCATGGCCAGACCCGGATACCGTCTCGCTGTATTCGCCACCCTGCTGGCACTGCTGGTCGTCCTGCTCGGCGCCTACACCCGGCTCACCCATGCCGGCCTCGGCTGCCCGGACTGGCCGGGCTGCTACGGTTTCATCGGCGTGCCCAAGACCGAAGCGCAGCTCGCCCATGCCGAGCTGCGCTTCCCGGACCATCCGGTGGAACAGGCCAAGGGCTGGGCGGAGATGGTCCATCGCTATTTCGCCGGTACCTTGGCGACGGTGATCGCGCTGCTGGCGTTCCAGGCAGTGCGCCGCCATGCCCGTGATGGCCAGCCGTATCGCCTGCCGCTGCTGTTGCTTGGCGTGGTGCTCGCCCAGGCAGCGTTCGGCATGTGGACAGTCACGCTCAAGCTCTGGCCCCAGGTGGTCACGGCCCATCTGCTGGGCGGCTTCACCACCCTGAGCTTGTTGTTCCTGTTGTCGCTGCGTCTGTCCCGGGCCTTTGCGCCGTTGCCCAAGCTGCCCTTGAGCCTGCGCCGAATCGCGGCGCTGGCCCTGCTGGTGGTCATCGGGCAGATCGCCCTGGGGGGCTGGGTCAGCGCCAATTACGCGGCGGTCGCCTGTATCGACCTGCCCACCTGCCATGGTCAGTGGTGGCCGGCGGCGGATTTCAGCAATGGTTTCCACCTGACCCAGCACGTAGGGCCCAACTACCTGGGCGGGCAATTGGACAGCGATGCGCGCACGGCCATCCACATCAGCCACCGCCTCGGTGCCCTGATGGTGGTCGCGGTGTTGTTGCTGCTCAGCTGGAAACTGCATCGCAACGGCCTCACCGCGCTGGCGCGCCTGGTGTTGCTGGCGTTGGCGGTGCAGGTGGGCCTGGGCATCAGTAACGTGCTGCTGCACCTGCCCCTGGGCGTTGCGGTGGCGCACAACGCCGGTGGCGCCCTGCTGTTGCTGTGCATGGTGCTGGTCAACTACCGCATCCGCGTGGTCGATAAGGTCCGCGTGGGCCATGGCTGGCGTCTGACGCCGGTGGCGGGCGTGGCGATCACTCCCCAGATGAGGCATGAGTCGTGGCGACGCTTCTAGATCAAGGCAGGCGACAAGCCAGCTGGCGCGACTACCTGGAGCTGACCAAGCCGAAGGTGGTGGTGCTGATGCTGATCACGTCCCTGGTGGGCATGTTCCTCGCCACCCGTGCCGGCGTGCCCTGGACCGTGCTGGTATTCGGCAACCTCGGTATCGCGTTGTGCGCAGGGGGTGCGGCGGCGGTCAACCACGTGGTGGACCGGCGCATCGATGCGTTGATGGCCCGTACCCACAAACGCCCCCTGGCCGAGGGCCGGGTTGCGCCCATGCCGGCGCTGGCGTTCGCCCTGGCCTTGGCGCTGCTGGGCATGGCCGTGCTGTTGGTCTTCACCAATGCCCTGACCGCCTGGCTGACGCTGGGCTCTCTGGTCGGCTATGCAGTGATCTACACGGGCTTTCTGAAGCGGGCCACGCCACAGAACATCGTGATCGGCGGCCTGGCGGGCGCGATGCCGCCCTTGCTGGGCTGGGTGGCGGTGAGCGGGCACGTCAGCGCCGAACCGCTGCTGTTGGTGTTGATCATCTTCGCCTGGACGCCACCGCACTTCTGGGCCTTGGCCATCCACCGCAAGGAGGAGTACGCCAAGGCGGACATCCCCATGCTGCCGGTGACCCATGGCGAACGCTATACCAAGCTGCACATCCTGCTCTATGCCTTCGTGCTGCTGGCGGCGAGCTTGCTGCCGTTCGTCATCCACATGAGTGGCCTGCTGTACCTGGCCTGTGCCCTGGCGCTTGGCCTGCGCTTTGTCCGTTGGGCCTGGGTGTTGTACCGTGGCACCCAGCCGCACGCCGCGATCGGCACCTTCAAGTACTCCATCGTGTACCTGTTCCTGCTGTTCATCGCGCTGCTTCTGGACCACTACCTGTTGCCGAGCCTATGACCCGAACCCAGAAAACCGTCTTCATCCTCGTCGCCGTGGTCGCCCTGATCCTGGGCCTGACCGTGAACAAGGTGCTCAACGACCGCGGCCAGGCCAACCCTGCCGACCTCATCGATGCCGGCATCATCCTACTGCCCCAGAGCCGCAGCGTGCCGGATGTGAAGATGACCGACCAGGACGGCCAGCCGGTGGCGCTGGATGAACTCAAGGGCAAGTGGTCGCTGCTGTTCTTCGGCTACACCTACTGCCCGGACATCTGCCCGACCACCCTGGCCCAGCTGCGCCAGGTCAAGAGCGAGCTGCCCAAGGAGGCGCTGGAGCGCCTGCGGGTGGTGCTGGTGAGCGTCGACCCGAACCGGGACACGCCGAACCAGCTCAAGCAGTACCTGGGCTACTTCGACAAGGATTTCGTCGGGGTGACCGGCTCGATCGAGGATACCCAGGCCCTGGCCAATGCCTTGAGCATTCCGTTCATCCCCGCCGACACCAGCAAACCTGGATATACCGTGGACCACAGCGGCAACCTGGCGATCGTCGGCCCGGATGGGCGCCAACGCGGCTTCATTCGCGCGCCGTTGAACAACCAGAAGCTGGTGGCGCAGCTGCCGGGGCTGGTCAAGCGGGATTGAGACCGTTGGGCCTGCTGCGCAGGCCATCGCGGCACAAGGCCGCTCCTACAGGTCATGCACCGTCTCTGTAGGAGCGGCCTTGTGCCGCGAAAGGGCCGCAAGGCGGCCCCGAAATTCTTAATGGAATAGATAAGAAATTTCGTACGTCTCGTGAGAGGCGGCCGACTTACATCGCGTGGAAAAAGCCTTATCAAGAACGTCTGGGCATGACTCCGGATACGATTCTCTTTGAGGCAATATAAATGAAAAGGCTTATCCACTGCGGCGAGCTGCGGCCCGAAAAACATAGTCTGGCTAACATCGAAAACCCTTTTTTTGCGGTGTCGGAAGTACGAGGGTCTTTATTCTATCCGTCGTCGCTCTCTGGGTTGATCGATCTTATTCATGCGTGCGGTTCGTCCGAGCCTGAATGCCAATTACCTAGCCATATGGAGCGTATCCTCGAAAAGGTCAAAAGTGGACAGTGGGTGTTGGTGACCGATGAGCCATTTAGCCCGCTCAGTCGGAATCGAGACCATAAGTGTTGGCATCTTAAATTTCGGCTACATCAATACTATATGGGAAGCGGCGCACGCTATGAAAAATCAAACGACGAATTCACTGCGGCGGCTCCAGCCCATACTGCTCTGATTGCTCCGAAGTATGGGCCAGGCAAATGGGTGAAGCGCAATATCAGGTATCATAAGTCCGTTAATGCGCTGCATATATTGATTAATCGATCTAGAAGCATTGCAAATGAAGGGCAATGGATTCTTTCGGATCCTGCGGATCTCGCAAATACCACACGAACATTTACCCATGAATGGGTAAGGCTCGAAGCACATGAGCGTTCCTATGCTGCAAACTCAGCAGAACACTGGTATGGCTCGGTACGCCACAGCAAACAAACCTTTCTCCAAGCACAAGATCATTGGGCCATTACCGGCAGCTCTTGGCATTGGGAGCCTGCGATTCAAGACATTATCTATGAGCGTTGCGGTGACAGGAAATGAACCAGGAGCAGAAAGCGAAGCTCACCTGGCGACTATGGGGTGGGCTCGATGCATTTCATATAGTTTCGTACATTGTGTACAGCGTGAGCCGCGGAAGACTTCCATTTTTTACAGACATACGTTTGGCGCTCGAGACACTGGAAGTCTATGGGGAAGGCGCCAGAGTATTCATGGCCACCAGCGCAGTGCTCGAATTATCCATTTTCCTGAGTTGCTACCTTTTCGTCACTCAGCGGCGAGCAGCGAGATGGCTAGGATTCATGCAGACACCGTTCAGGCTGTTGTTGATGGTTCCATCTGTTTCGCTCCTTCCAGGCGTCCTGGGACTGTTTCCCGGCAATAGTGCAGTCTTCGCGATCATGCTGGTTATTGTGTCCGAAGTGCTGAAATGTTGGAGCCTTTGGCGGTTTTCAGGCTCGCGTATGCGCCATTGAACAATCAGATGCGGGTGGCGCAGTTGCCGGGATTGAGACCCAAAGCATCGCGGGACAGCGCCAACCTGTAGGAGCGGCCTTGTGCCGCGAAAGGGCCGCAAGGCGGCCCCTCTGGAGACAGGCTTAGAACGCCGGAATCACAGCGCCTTTGTATTTCTCGGTGATGAACTGCTTCACTTCCGGCGAATGCAGGGCATCGGCCAGTTTCTTCATGGCGGCGGAGTCCTTGTTGTCCGGGCGGGCCACCAGGATGTTCACGTACGGCGAGTCGCTGCCTTCGATGACCAGGGCGTCTTTTTCCGGATTCAGCTTGGCTTCCAGCGCATAGTTGGTGTTGATCAGCGCCAGGTCTACCTGGGTCAGCACACGCGGAATGGTGGCCGCTTCCAGCTCACGGAATTTCAGGTTCTTGTCGTTGCCGGTGATGTCTTTCACGGTCGACAGGATGTTCTTGTTGTCCTTGAGCTTGATCACGCCGGCCTTGTCCAGCAACAGCAGGGCGCGACCGCCATTTGTGGCGTCGTTGGGGATGACCACGGTGGCGCCGGACGGCAGTTCGTCGAGCTTCTTGATCTTGCTGGAGTAGGCGCCCAGCGGCTCCAAGTGCACGCCGGTGACGCTGACCAGCTCGGTGCCCTTGGCCTTGTTGAACTCATCCAGGTACGGCTGGTGCTGGAAGAAGTTGGCGTCCAGGCGTTTTTCCGCAACCTGCACGTTGGGCTGGATGTAGTCGGTGAATTCCTTGACCTTCAGTTCCACGCCTTCCTTGGCCAGTTGCGGCTTCACGAAGTTGAGGATCTCGGCGTGGGGCACCGGGGTGGCGGCGACGGTCAGGGGCTCGGCGTTGGCCGAGAAGGCCGCGACAGCGGCGACAACAGCAAGCAGCTTCTTCATTGATCACTCCTTGTGAGGGCCGCGACGGCCCCCGAACGGGTCGGCCAGGCCGACCCCATTGGGGTTACTTACGGGAAAAATGCACCACCAGTTTGTCGCCGACGCTCTGCAGAACTTGAACCAGAATCAGCAGCAGCACCACGGTGACCACCATCACGTCGGTCTGGAAACGCTGGTAGCCGAAGCGGATTGCCAGGTCGCCCAGGCCGCCGGCACCGACCACACCGGCCATGGCGGTGTAGGACACCAAGGTGATGGCGGTGACCGTGATGGCCGCGAAAATGCCCGGTCGGGCTTCTGGCAGCAGAGCACTCATGATGATCTGGCGAGTGGTGGCACCCATCGACTGGGTGGCCTCGATGATGCCGCGGTCCACTTCACGCAGGGCGGTTTCCACCAAGCGCGCGAAGAATGGCGTGGCCCCCACCACCAACGGCGGGATGGCACCGGCGACACCCAGCGAGGTGCCGGTGATCAGCACGGTGATCGGGATCATGACGATCAGCAGGATGATGAACGGCAGCGAGCGCAGGATGTTCACCACCAGCGACAGCAGCGCGTACACGCCCTTCTGCTCGAACATCTGCCGCGGGCCGCAGAGGAACAGCAGCACGCCCAGGGGCAGGCCCAGCAGCACGGTGAAGAACAGCGAGCCGAACAGCATGATCATGGTGTCGATGGTGGCCAGCCAGATTTCGGCCCAGTCGACGTTGGCGAAGAAATTCAGGGCGTCCATCAACGCAGTACCTCCATATGAACATCAGCTGCCTTGAAGCGCGCGAACGCCGCTTCCATGTCGCCGCCGGTGACGGCGAGCGTGAGCTGCCCATAGGGGACGTCCTTGATGCGGTCGATACGCCCGGCCAGGATGCTGTAGTCCACACCCGTTTCGCGGGCCACAGTGCCCAGCAGCGGCGCATAGGTGGCGTCGCCCTGGAAGGTCAGGCGCACGATGCGGCCCGGTACATGGGCGAAGTCGTCGCGCTGCTCGCTCTCGTCGATCTGTTCGTCTTCCTGGACGAAACGCTTGGTGGTCGGGTGCTGCGGGTGCAGGAACACATCGGCCACCGGGCCTTGCTCGACGATCTGCCCGGCATCCATCACCGCCACGCGGTCGCAGACCCGGCGGATCACATCCATCTCATGGGTGATCAGCACGATGGTCAGCTTCAGCTCGCGATTGATCTCGGCCAGCAGTTGCAGGACCTGCCCGGTCGTCTGCGGGTCGAGGGCGCTGGTGGCCTCGTCGCACAGCAGGATCTTGGGGTTGGTGGACAGCGCGCGGGCGATGCCGACGCGTTGCTTCTGGCCGCCAGAAAGTTGGGCCGGGTACTTTTTCGCGTGGTCCGAAAGGCCCACGCGGGCCAGCAGCTCGACCACGCGCTTGTCGATCTCGGCGCGCGACAGCTCGCCAGCCAGGGTCAGCGGTAGGGCCACGTTGTCGGCCACGGTCTTGGAAGCCAGCAGGTTGAAGTGCTGGAAGATCATCCCGACCTGCTGGCGGAAGCGGCGCAGCTGATTGGAATCGAAGGCGGTGACGTCCTCGCCGTCGACGATGATCTTGCCGCCGCTGGGTGCTTCCAGGCGGTTGATCAGACGCAGCAAGGTGCTCTTGCCGGCGCCGGAGTGCCCGATCAGGCCGAACACTTGGCCATTTTCAATGGTCAGGCTGGTCGGATTGAGGGCGGGAATATCCCTACCGCCGACGCGGTAGGTCTTGTGGACATTTTGAAACTCGATCACTGAGCGAACCTTGTGGGGCGCATGGAATTTGGGTCAGCGGTTAGCCGGGCCGCGCATTTTAGCCTGTTCCCATAGTTGTTCTTAGCATTTATTTCGACTTCAACCAATCCGTTGGGCATAACGCGACAACCGGTAATCCGATTGAACGCTCATCAACCGCTTCCAGTCACTACTTGAACGAGCCCGAATGGGCCGCCTGAAGACTGCTGAGGAGAGCCGATATGTCCAGCAAGACCCCGGATTCGCCCAAGGAAAGCCAGCTCGCGGGCACCCACACCCCCGATCGCGTCAATACCAATGCCAAGTTGCAAAGCCTGGAAGATGTACGCCGCGACGCCACTGGCCAGGCCTTGCGCACCAACCAGGGGGTGAAGATCGCCGACAACCAGAACACTCTGAAAGCCGGCGCGCGCGGGCCTTCGCTGCTCGAAGACTTCATCATGCGCGAGAAGATCACCCACTTCGACCATGAGCGCATTCCCGAGCGCATCGTCCATGCCCGCGGGACCGGCGCTCACGGCTACTTCCAGAGCTATGGCTGCCATGCCGAACTGACCAAGGCCGGCTTCCTGCAGGACCCCGAGAAGATCACCCCGGTCTTCGTGCGCTTCTCCACCGTACAGGGGCCGCGCGGCTCGGGCGATACGGTGCGCGACGTGCGCGGGTTCGCGGTGAAGTTCTACACCGACGAGGGTAATTTCGACTTGGTGGGCAACAACATGCCGGTGTTCTTCATCCAGGACGCGATCAAGTTTCCCGATTTCGTCCATGCGGTGAAGCCCGAGCCGCACAATGAGGTCCCTACCGGCGCTTCGGCTCATGACACCTTCTGGGATTTCGTCTCGCTGGTGCCGGAATCGGCGCACATGGTCATGTGGGCGATGTCCGACCGCGCCATTCCGCGTAGTCTGCGGATGATGGAAGGCTTTGGCGTGCACACCTTCCGTCTGGTCAATGCCCAGGGTGTGGCGACCTTCGTCAAGTTCCACTGGAAGCCGCGCCAGGGCGTGCATTCGGTGCTCTGGGACGAAGCCCAGAAGCTTGGTGGCAAGGACCCCGACTTCCACCGCCGCGACCTGTGGGAAGCCATCGAGACGGGTGACTACCCAGAATGGGAACTGGGCGTGCAGATCGTCCCAGAAGCGGACGAGCACGCATTCGACTTCGACCTGCTCGACCCGACCAAGATCATCCCCGAGGAACTGGTGCCGGTAACACCACTGGGCAAGATGGTGCTCAACCGTAACCCGGACAACTTCTTTGCCGAGGTCGAACAGGTTGCGTTCTGCCCGGGCCACATCGTGCCGGGCATCGACTTCACCAACGACCCGCTGCTGCAGGGCCGGTTGTTCTCCTACACCGACACCCAGCTCAGCCGCCTTGGTGGGCCGAACTTCCACGAAATCCCGATCAACCGGCCGATCGTGCCGAACCACAGCGGCCAGCGCGATGCCATGCATCGCATGACCATCGACAAGGGCCGCACCTCCTACGAGCCCAACTCCATCGATGGCGGTTGGCCCAAGGAAACGCCACCGGCAGCACAAGATGGCGGTTTCGAGAGCTACCAGGAGCGCATCGATGCGCACAAGATTCGCCAGCGCAGCGACTCGTTCAGTGACCATTTCTCCCAGGCGCGGCTGTTTTTCCAGAGCATGAGCCCTACCGAGCAGCAGCACATCATCAAGGCCTACAGCTTCGAATTGGGCAAGGTGGAGCGCGAGGCCATCCGCGCCCGGGAAGTCAACGAGATCCTGGCCAATATCGACCTGAAGCTTGCTGCGGCGGTGGCGGCCAACCTGGGCTTGCCCGCGCCCACGGCCGGTACCGTGCAGGTCAAAGGGGCGACGCCGGCACAATCGCCCGCCCTGAGTCAGATGAACCACCCTGGCAGCGTCGGTATCAAGGGGCGCAAGATCGCCCTACTGGTGGCCGATGGTGTCGATGGTGCCCAGGTCGATCGGCTGGTCAAGGCATTCGAGGCCGAGAGTGCACGCATCCTGGTATTGGGGCCGACCTCGGCATCGGTCACTACCGCCCAGGGCCAGGCGTTGCCGGTGGATGCGTCGATGGAAGGCATGCCGTCGGTGATGGTGGACGGCCTGTGGGTGCCGGCTGGCAAGGCGGCGCTTGAGGCGTTGGGCAAGAGCGGCCTGGCCAAGCATTACCTGCTCGAGGCCTACAAGCACCTCAAGCCCATGGGGTTGGCCAGTGACGGCAAGGGGCTGCTGGACGCGCTGGGGCTCAAGGAGGATGCCGGCCTGCTGCTGGGCGATGACCAGGCGGCGGTGGATGCCTTCGTGAAGGCGTTGGAGCAGCACCGGGTGTGGGCGCGGGAGGCGATGGCCGAGGCGATCCCCGCGTAAAGGTCAGGGCAACCCGCTTTCCATAGGCGATCACCCAGCCCTTGTGGGAGCGGCGGTCCGACTTGCCCCGCGATCAAGGGCGAAGCCCTTGCCATACACCGTGATGGCAGGACTGCCCCAATCGCGGGACAAGCCCGCTCCCACCAGGCCTGTGCTGTCTTCAGAGATACCGCCGTACCTGTGGGAGCTGGCTTGCCAGCGATAGGACCGGGGCAAGCAACTCAAGACAGTTGGCTCCCACAAGGCGCCCCTGGCTTGCTCAGGAGCGATGTGGAACCAGCACCACCTGCGCCGGTAGCGCACGCTGGATTTCATGCCGCTGCTCGAGCTCGAACCCGCTGTCGAGCTTGTGCACCCGCTTGTGCAGCAAGGTCTTGAGCCACGGCGCGTCGTCCTTGCGCGGTACCTGGAACACCACCTCGCACTGGTAATTCACCACGTCGGCGGCGATGTCATCCAGCTGGCGGCGCATGGCACGGATATCGGTGGTCTTCAAGGCCACCACGGTGCTGGGCGCGCTCGGGTCGAGCACGCGGGCCTTGGGCTTGGCCTCGGCTGCCTTCAGCGCAGCTTCGGCTTTTTCCAGCTCGGCCCTGCGCGCCTGGGCCACGGCATCGCCACCGGTGACCGCCGGGGCCTGGGGCATCAGCGCACGTGCGCGGGCCAGGGCGGTGGCGGCGGCATTGACGTCGCCTTTCTGCAGCACGATCTGGCTGCGTTGTAGGTAGGCCTCGGCCAGTTGGCGCTGGTAAGGCTCCAGGCGCGCATCATCCGGCGACTCGGCCTGCAGGGCGGCCAATTGGTCTTCGGCGGTGGCCAGCTCGTTGCTGGTGATGCTCTGTTGCAACGCCTGCCAGGCATCGACCTGGGCCGGTGCGGCCGGTTCGGTCGGGGTGCTGGAACAGGCCGCCAGGAACAGGGAAAACGCGGCAACAAGCAGAAAACGGGAGGCGAACGGCTTCATTCCTGCGACTCTCTATTTGCGCAAAAAGCGAGCAAGTCTACACCCAGGTGCGCACGCTCGAAAATAAGTCTTACAGACCTTTTACCTAGGAAAAGGTTGCAGGGTACATCCGCATGCACCCTGAAATTTTCAGCGTTTGGGCAACGCCAGGCTCAGCAAGAATAGCACTGCGGCGCAGACCACGATCGACGGGCCGGCCGGGGTGTCCTTGAACCAGGACATGGCCAGGCCGCCGCAGACCGCGACGACGCCCAGCAGGCTGGCCCCCAGGGCCATCTGTTCGGGTGAGCGGGCGTGACGTTGTGCCGCGGCGGCTGGGATGATCAGCAGCGAGGTGATCAGCAGCACGCCGACGATCTTCATGGCCACGGCGATCACCACGGCGATCAGCAGCATCAGCGCCAGGCGCAGGCCGGTCACCGGCAGGCCCTCGACCATCGCCAGTTCCTCGTGCACGGTCACCGCCAGCAACGGCCGCCACAGGGCGGCGAGCAGCAGCAGGACCAAGGCACTACCGCCCAGGATCCAGGCCAGGTCCGTGGGGCTGATGGCGAGCAGGTCGCCGAACAGGTAGGCCATCAGGTCTATGCGGACATCGCGCATGAAGCTCAGGGCCACCAGGCCCAGCGACAGGGTACTGGGCGCGAGGATGCCGAGCAGGGTATCTGAGGCCAAGGGCTGGCGTTGCTGCAGGGTGACCAGGAGGATGGCCAACAGCAGGCAGCCGACGGTGACTGCCAGGGCCGGGCTGATGTCCAGCGCCAGGCCCAGGGCCACGCCGAGCAGCGCGGCGTGGGACAGGGTATCGCCGAAATAGGCCATGCGCCGCCACACCACGAACGAGCCCAGGGGGCCAGCCACCAGCGCCAGGGCCAGGCCCGCAAGCAAGGCGTAGAGAAGAAAATCAGCCATGCTTGCAGTGCTCTCCGTGAACATGGGCGCCAGGGGCGATCACCGCGCCGTGCAGGTCGTGGCGGTGATCGTGGTGATGGTGGTAGACGGCCAGGCTCGGGGCATTCTGGCCGAACAGCTCGACGAAGGCCGGGTCGCCGCTGACCTGCTCCGGGTGGCCCGAACAGCACACATGGCGGTTCAGGCAGACCACCTGGTCGGTGGTGCTCATCACCAAGTGCAGGTCATGGGACACCATCAGCACGCCGCAGCCATGGCGATCGCGCAGGCGGGTGATCAGGCTGTACAGTTCGGCCTGGCCGGCGACATCGACGCCCTGCACGGGTTCGTCGAGCACCAGCAGCTCCGGTTCGCGCAGCAATGCACGGGCCAGCAGCACGCGCTGCATCTCGCCGCCGGAGATGGTCTGGATGGGGCTGTCGATGACGTGTTCGGCGCCCACTTCCTGCAACGCGGCCAGCGCCGCGGCGCGGTCGACGCCCGGTACCAGGCGCAGGAAGCGCAGCACGGACAGCGGCAGGGTGGCATCCACCTGGATTTTCTGCGGCATGTAGCCGATGCGCAGCCGGGGCTTGCGCCAGACCTTGCCACGGTGCGGCTTGAGCAGGCCGAGCACGGCGCGCACCAGGGTAGTCTTGCCGGCGCCGTTGGGGCCGATCAGGGTCACGATCTGGCGCGGGGCGACCGAGAGGTCGATGCTGTCGAGCACCGCCTCGCCGGCGAAGGTGACTCCGACCTGCTCGAGGCGGATCAGCGCATCGCTCATGCCTGCCCCCGGCAGTTGCCACATAGGCCGACCACCTCGACGGTTTGCGTCTCGACGGTGAAGCCTACGCCCTTGGCGCTGTTGACGATGGCGTCGCTGATGCTGTCCTGCTCCAGCTCGATGGCTACGTGGCAGTGGCGGCAGATCAGGAACTGGCCCTGATGCGCGTGCTCGGGGTGGCTGCAGCCGATGAAGGCATTGAGCGAGGCGATGCGGTGTACCAGGCCGTTCTCCAGCAGGAAGTCCAGGGCGCGGTACACGGTCGGCGGCGCGGCGCGACGGCCGTCCTGCTCGCTCAATACCGCGAGGATGTCGTAGGCGCCCAGCGGCTTATGGCTCTGCCAGACCAGCTCCAGCACACGCCGACGCAAGGCGGTCAGGCGCAGCCCCTGGCGGTTGCACAGGGTGTCGGCTTCGGCCAGCGCACTGTGGACGCAGTGGGAATGATCGTGGGGACGGTTGGCCAGCGGCGTGATGGACATGGGCAGCGACGGTTCTGGATGGAGACGTTATTATGTTACTCCTTTCTGGCCCGCCGAGTATTCATCGTGTCCCGATTGCTAGCTCTTTTTGTCGCTTTCATCGCCTTCTCGGCCCATGCCGATGTGCGCGTCCTGACCAGCATCAAGCCCTTGCAGCAGATCGCCGCGGCGGTCCAGGACGGGATGGGCAGCCCGGAAGTCCTGCTGCCGCCTGGTGCCTCGCCGCATCACTATGCCTTGCGTCCTTCTGACGTGCGACGGGTGGCCGATGCCGACCTGCTGTACTGGATCGGCCCGGACATGGAAGGCTTCCTGCCCCGCGTGCTCAAGGGCCGCAGCAAGCCGAGCGTGGCGGTGCAGTCGCTCGAGGGCATGCACTTGCGACACTTCGGCGAAAGCGGTGAGGCCCATGAGGAAGACCATGATGACCACGACCATGACCATCGCCCTGGCAGCCTCGATGCACACCTGTGGTTGTCATCGGCCAATGCGCGGGTAATCGCGGCCAAAATGGCCAGCGACATGGCTGCCGCCGACCCGGCCAATGCCGCCCGCTACCAGGCCAACCTCAAGGCCTTCGTCGCGCGCCTGGGCGCCCTCGACCAGCGTCTGCAGGCCCGCGTTGCAGGTATCAAGGGCAAACCCTACTTCGTGTTCCACGAGGCGTTCGACTACTTCGAGGCGGCCTATGGCCTCAAGCATGCCGGGGTGTTCAGCGTGGCCTCGGAAGTGCAGCCGGGCGCGCAACATGTCGCGGCCATGCGCAAACGTCTGCAGGAAGTGGGCAAGACCTGTGTGTTCAGCGAGCCGCCACTGCGTCCGCGTCTGGCCGAAACGCTGACCGCCGGCTTGCCGGTGCGGTTGGCCGAGCTCGATGCCCTGGGCGGGAACGACCCTGCGGATGCCAAGGGGTATGAACGGTTGCTGGAAAAGCTGGGCAATGACCTGGCGGGGTGCCTGGAACAGCTTTGAAGCGGTGGTGTCGCCGCTGACACTATCGCGGGACAAGCCAGCTCCCACAGAGGCTCGGCAGACCACCCGGCCCTTCAGGCTGCGCTGTCGCGCAGAGAACAAGCGGCTAGCGCCGCCCCCCTGTGGGAGCGGGCTTGCCCGCGATCAAGGGCGAAGCCCTTGCCAGGCGACGGTGATATCGGGCCCGGCCTGATTGCGGGGCTGCCTCGGTTACAAGGCGAACGGCAGGTTCAGCGCCACCTGCTGGCGCTGCGCCAGACGCACCTCGAACTCGCTCGGGTCATGAATCATCACGTCCATCCCGGCGAATGCCTGGGCCGCGATCAACCGCGACAACCAGAACCGTACGCAACCTACGCGCAGCATGACCGGCCATAGCTCGGCCTCGGCAGCGGTGAACGGGCGCAGCGCCGCATAGGCCGCCAGCAGCGCCTGGGCGCGGGGCACGTCGATGCCGCCGGCCTCGTCCAGGCACCAGTCGTTCACGGTGATGGCAATGTCATACAGCATCGGGCCCGAACAGGCGTTGTAGAAGTCGATCAGGCCCGTCAGGTGTGTGCCTTCGAACATCACGTTGTCGCGGAACAGGTCGGCGTGCAGGTTGGCCCGTGGCAACGCCAGGATCTGCGCCTTGTGCGCGGTGATTTCATCCAGTGCTGGGGTCAACAGTGCCGCCTGCTCCTGGCTCAGGCCTGGAAGCAACTGCGCACCCGAGGCGAGCATCCAGTCCAGGCCGCGGTCGGTGCGGCGCTCGATGATGCGCTCGCGGGTGGCCAGGTGAATGTGCGCCAGCAACTCACCCACCTGGGCGCAATGCTGGTTGTTCGGTGCCTTGACGTGCTTGCCCGACAACCGCGGCTGCAGCAGTGCAGGTTTGCCGCACAGCTCGCGCAGGCCATGGCCGTTGCGGTCGCGCACGGCGTAGGGCACCGGCATGTCGGCATCGTGCAGCACGTCGAGCAGTTCGATGAAGAACGGCATGTCTTCGGCCGGCCCGCGCTCGATCAGCGTGAGGACGAACTCCCCTTGCTCCAGGCTGACGAAGAAATTGCTGTTCTCGGTACCGGCGGCGATGCCCTGGAAATCGAGCAGGCGGCCCAGCTCGTACGGCGCCAGAAAGGTTTCCAGCTCAGGCCGGGTCACGGGGGTGAAGACTGACATGATGAAAAGAAGCCCATGCGGGCACTCCCACCCGGAAGTGCCTGGTTGATAAGAACGATACGCCTCAGATTACCACTCGAAGATCTTCCAGGACGGAATCAGCATGTCCGGCTGGTCGGAACGAATGAAATTACCTTCGGAGCCATCGGCGCGTACCAGGAAATAAGGCTTGCCGTGCTTGGGCGTCACCTTGATCGCATACAGGAAGCCGTTCTGCCGGTACTCCTGGATGGTTTTGTCGCCTTCCGTGCGAATGGTCACATCGGGATCAGCCGATGGGGCGTCTTCCGCCGCCAGGGTGACGACTGGCATGGTGGCCAACAGACCGAGCAGTAACAGGCGATTGAGTGTACGCATGATAACCTTGTCCCTTTGTCGTCAATTGTTCCCGCTATTCTAGCGCCGGACCTGCCGAAAAGGTTGATTCTCCTCATGAGCCAAGCGCCCCTCGTCCTGGTGGACGGTTCCTCCTACCTCTACCGCGCCTTCCACGCGCTGCCGCCGCTGACCACGTCCAAGGGCATGCCCACCGGTGCGGTCAAGGGCGTGCTGAACATGCTCAAGAGCCTGCGCAAGCAGTACCCGGACAGCCTGTTCGCGGTGGTCTTCGACGCCAAGGGTGGCACCTTCCGCGACGCCATGTTCGCCGAATACAAGGCCAACCGCCCCAGCATGCCCGACGACCTGCGGGTGCAGATCGAGCCGTTGCACGCCAGCGTCAAGGCACTGGGCTACCCGTTGCTGTGCGTCGAAGGGGTCGAGGCCGACGACGTCATCGGTACCCTGGCGCGCAGCAGCGCGGCCCTGGGTCGGCCGGTGATCATTTCCACCGGCGACAAGGACATGGCGCAACTGGTGGACGGGCACATTACCCTGGTCAACACCATGACCGGTAGCGTGCTCGACGTGGCTGGCGTGCACGAGAAATTTGGCGTCGGCCCGGAACACATCATCGACTTCCTGGCCCTGATGGGCGACAAGGTCGACAACATTCCCGGTGTGCCCGGCGTTGGCGAGAAGACCGCGGTCGGCCTGTTGACCGGTATCGGCGGCGGCCTGAGCGAGCTGTACGCCAACCTGGACAAGGTGCCGGCCCTGCCGATTCGCGGCGCCAAGGGCCTGCCGGCCAAGCTCGAGGAGCACCGTGACGCGGCGTTCCTGTCCTATGAGTTGGCGACCATCAAGGTCGACGTGCCGTTGGAGATCGAGGTCGAGGCGCTGGTATGCGGCGAACCTGACCGCGAGGCCTTGCTGGCGCTGTACACCGAGATGGAGTTCAAGAGCTGGATCGCCGAGGTGCAGCGCGACGCCGCCCAGGCGGGCGAAGCCATTGCTCCGCTGGAAGCGCCGCAAGCCAAGCTCGAACCGAAGTACGAGACGATCCTCGACCAGGCGCGCTTCGAGGCCTGGCTGGCCAAGTTGCGCCAGGCGCCGCTGTTCGCCTTCGACACCGAAACCACCAGCCTGGATGCCCAACAGGCGAAGCTGGTGGGCCTGTCGTTCGCGGTCGAGCCCCACGAAGCCGCCTACGTGCCGTTGGCCCATGACTATGAAGGCGCGCCTGCCCAGCTGGACCGCGACAGCGTGCTGCTGGCGCTCAAGCCGCTGCTGGAAGACCCTGCCAAAGGCAAGATCGGCCAGAACGCCAAGTACGACATCAACATCCTGGCCAACTGCGCCATCGGTGGCGACCCGACCCAGGGCATCCAGATGCGTGGCGTGGCCTACGACACCATGCTCGAATCCTACGTGCTCGACTCCACCGCCACCCGTCACGACATGGACAGCCTGGCGCTCAAATACCTGGACCACAGCACCATCGCCTTCGAGGACATCGCCGGCAAGGGTGCCAAGCAATTGACCTTCAACCAGATCCCGTTGGACAAGGCCGGCCCCTATGCTGCCGAGGACGCCGACATCACCCTGCGCCTGCACCATGCCCTGCAGGCACGCCTGGCCAAGACGCCCAGCGTGCAGCCGGTGCTGATGGACATCGAGATGCCGCTGGTGCCGGTGCTGGCGAAGATCGAGCGCCAGGGCGCACTGGTCGATGCCGCGCTGCTCAAGGTGCAAAGCGCCGAGCTGGGCGTGAAGATGGCAGAACTCGAGCGTACGGCCTTCGCCCTGGCGGGCGAGGAATTCAACCTGGGGTCGCCCAAGCAGCTTGGCGTGATCCTCTACGACAAGCTAGGCATGCCGGTGCTGAGCAAGACCGCCAAGGGCCAGCCTTCCACCGCCGAAGCCGTGCTCGCGGAGCTGGCCGAACAGGACTACCCGCTGCCGACGGTGCTGATGGAGTACCGCTCGCTGAGCAAGCTCAAGAGCACCTACACCGACAAGCTGCCGGAACAGATCAACCCACGCACCGGGCGGATCCACACCTCCTACCAACAGGCCGTGGCCGCCACCGGGCGCCTGTCCTCCAGCGACCCGAACCTGCAGAACATCCCGGTGCGCACCGCCGAAGGCCGGCGCATCCGCCAGGCATTCGTCGCCAGTCCTGGCTACAAACTGCTGGCTGCCGACTATTCGCAGATCGAGCTGCGCATCATGGCCCACTTGGCCAAGGACGAAGGCTTGCTGCACGCCTTCCGTAACGACCTGGACGTACACCGCGCCACTGCCGCCGAAGTCTTCGGCGTGCCGCTGGAGCAGGTGACTACCGACCAGCGCCGCAGCGCCAAGGCGATCAACTTCGGGCTGATCTACGGCATGAGTGCCTTCGGCCTGGCCAAGCAGATCGGTGTGGACCGCAAGCAGTCCCAGGACTACATCGATCGCTATTTCGCCCGCTACCCAGGCGTGCTGGCCTACATGGAACGTACCCGTACCCAGGCCGCCGAGCAGGGCTTCGTCGAAACTCTCTTCGGCCGACGCCTGTACCTGCCAGACATCAACGCGAAGAACCCGGCGCTGCGCAAGGGCGCCGAGCGCACGGCGATCAACGCGCCGATGCAGGGCACCGCGGCGGACATCATCAAACGCGCCATGGTGGCGGTGGACAGTTGGCTGACCGACAGCGGCCTGGATGCGCGGGTGATCCTGCAGGTGCACGACGAACTGGTATTGGAGGTGCGCGAGGACCTGGTCGAGCAGGTGAAGGAGCAGATCCGCCCGTACATGAGCAATGCCGCGCAACTGGACGTTCCGTTGCTGGTGGAAGTGGGTGTTGGTTCGAATTGGGACGAAGCTCACTGAATCGGAGCCCGAAGGCAGGGTAGGATCTGCGGCGTGGTGTCGTGGATCCGCTGAAGGCTCAGTGCCAGGGGTTCTCAAGCTTCATGAAACTATCGCAAATAGTTTCCAGGGCTTTGGAACTAAATCGGTGAACCGGGACTCAGAGTAACTGAATGGCTGGTGAAGCCTTTCGATGCTCCTATGTTGTGTTAAGTGTTGGCAGATACCCGGACCCCGCCCTAGCGGTCCGGACTTGAACCCCGAACTTCTCCCTCCCCATACGAAGTCCGGGGTTTTTTTTGCCCGGAATTCGCCCTTTGTAGGAGCGGCCTTGTGCCGCGAAGGGCTGCGCAGCAGCCCCGCTCCATGGAAACGCTAAACTCCTGGGGCCGCTCTACGGCCTGTCGCGGCACAAGGCCGCTCCTATAGACGTTTCAAGCCATGGGCTTGTCTTCCAACTCCATCCACTCGGCCAGCACGCCGTAGGCTTCTTCCAGCCCCAAGCGCTTGGGCGCCGAGAACAGCTGGATGGTAACGCCCTCACCCCAACCCTTGCGGATTTCCGATTGCACCTTGAGCAGCGTGTTCTTGGCTGCGCCGAAGGTGAGCTTGTCGGCCTTGGTCAGCAGGATGTGCATGGGCATGGCGCTGGCTTTGGACCAGTCGAGCATCATCTTGTCGAAATCGGTCATCGGGTGACGCACGTCCATCAGCAGGATCACCCCGCGCAGGCACTCGCGGCTGCCCAGGTAGGCTTCCAGGTGATGCTGCCAGTGCTGCTTGAGCGGGATCGGCACTTTTGCATATCCGTAACCCGGCAGGTCGACCAAACGCCGTTCATCGTCCAGACTGAAGAAATTCAACAACTGAGTGCGACCCGGGGTCTTGGAGGTACGCGCCAGGCTGGCATGGGTCAGGGTGTTGAGGGCGCTGGACTTGCCGGCGTTGGAACGGCCGGCGAAAGCCACCTCGTAACCCTGGTCTTGAGGGCATTGTTCGACCTTGGCGGCGCTAAGGGCGAATTTGGCTTTCTGGCAGAGGCCGAGGATGGGGTTTTTGACTTGCATGGGATATCCGATGTGGGTGTTGCCAAGGCCCGCCAATCAGGCAATGGGCGCGGCAAGCAGTGTCGTTTCCGTTTGGATGGCGGAAGTATATAATGCCCCAGTTTTTGTGTGCGCATTATCCCGGCGTAGGGTGATGTGCATGGGGTGTCGAACAATAGCTCGCGCATTAGAACGCAGCGCGGCCCCCAACCCTGAAAGGTCGTTGCGCATGGCGAAATGGCTGCTTGCTGTCGGTTTGTTCCTGCCGATTTTCAGCGCTCAGGCTACACAGGATCCCGAGGCGTTGTACAACCGCACCTGTGCGGCCTGTCACGCCGGCCAGTTGCCTCAGGCTCCCAAGCTGGGAGACCGGGCAGCATGGGAACCCAGGCTGGCGCAAGGCATGGAGACACTGGTGGCACACGTTACCCAGGGTTTCAAGGCTATGCCGCCGCGTGGATTGTGCATGGATTGCAGTAACGAGGACTACCGTAACCTCATCCTTTGGATGAGCGGCAGTCCCGATACATAACATTTCACCCCTAGCCGTGTTGGATTAGCTGATGAACAAACTATTCGTGAGTCTGCTGTTGACCATGGGTGTCGCAGGTGCGGCCAATGCTGCGCAACCCATCAAAGGCGATGCTGCTGCCGGCCAGGCCAAGACAGCTGTCTGTGGAGCCTGCCACAACCCCGATGGCAACAGCCTGGCGCCGAACTTCCCCAAACTTGCCGGCCAAGGCCAGCGCTACCTCGAAAAACAACTGCACGACATCAAGTCCGGCAAGCGTACCGTGCTGGAAATGACCGGCATGCTGGCCAACTTCAACGACCAGGACCTGGCCGATATCGCCGCCTATTTCTCCAGCCAGAAAGGCAGCGTTGGTGCGGCCGATCCGAACCTGGTCGAGCGTGGCAGAGCGCTGTTCAACGGCGGAGACCTGGAAAAGGGCATGCCGGCTTGCACGGGCTGCCACTCGCCGAACGGTGCTGGCATCGCCCTGGCCGGTTTCCCGCATCTGGGCGGCCAGCATGCCCAGTACGTGGCCAAGCAGCTCACCGACTTCCGTGAAGGCAACCGTACCAACGACGGTGATGCCATGACCATGCGTTCGATCGCAGGCAAGTTGAGCAATAAGGATATCGAGGCGCTGGCCAGCTACATCCAGGGCCTGCACTGAGGCCTTCGGCAGCCTGTAGCGGCCCTATCGCCGGCAAGCCGGCTCCCACAGGGGAGGCAGCGCTAGCCGCTTGTTCTTTGTGCGACAGCGCAGCCCGGGAGGGATGGGTTATCTCCCCCAGGAACCGCGCATGACGTGAGTCGATGCGGTCGAGGTGGGAGCTGGCTTGCCAGCGATAGGGGCATTGCAGGCGGCACATTAACTTTCAGTTAATGTTGTAGGCCAATGATTAAAGGGCGGCCGGACCGCCCTTTTTTCCGTCCGTAGCCGTACACTAGCGAACTCGAGCCCTTCCCGGCCGGTCACAGTACCGGTCGCGTCGAGGCGACCAATGACTGCTCAGGAGTAAAGCATGCGTAAACTGATTCTCAGCGCTGCGCTGGTCGCCGCCAGCGTATTCGGAATGACCGCTGTCCAGGCTGCGGAGCCTGTCGAAGGCCAGCAGTATTTCGAGCTGAGCAACCCTGTTCCGGTTTCCGTGCCGGGCAAGATCGAAGTCGTCGAGCTGTTCTGGTACGGCTGCCCGCACTGCTACCACTTCGAACCGACCGTCAATCCATGGGCCGAGAAACTGCCGGCCGATGTCAATTTCAAGCGCGTACCGGCCATGTTCGGCGGCCCTTGGGATGCCCACGGCCAGATGTTCCTGACCCTCGAAGCCATGGGCGTCGAGCACAAGGTCCACGCCGCCGTCTTCGACGCCATCCAGAACAAGCGCATGCGCCTGACCAAGCCTGAAGAAATGGCCGACTTCCTGGCTACCCAGGGCGTGGATAAGGACAAGTTCCTCGCCACCTTCAACTCCTTCGCCATCAAGGGCCAGGTGCAGCAGGCCAAGGAGCTGGCGAAGAAGTACGAAATCACCGGCGTACCGAGCATGGTCGTAAACGGCAAGTACCGCTTCGACCTGGGTACCGCTGGCGGGCCGGAAGGCGTGTTGAACGTCGCCGACCAGCTGATCGCCAAGGAGCGCGCCGCCAAGTAAGCGGCGTTGCCCCATGAACCGCTTTCGGTCCACCCGCCTGGTTGGCCTGCGACAACCGCAGGTCAACGAGCACCACCTGCAGGCCCCCGGCCTGCCAGAGGACGGGCGCCTGCGGTTGCTCAGCTTCAATATCCAGGTGGGCATCAGCACCGAACGCTACCGGCACTACCTGACCCGCAGCTGGCAGCACCTGCTGCCGCACACCGGGCGTGCCGGCAACCTGCAGAAGATCGGTGACCTGCTTGCCGATTTCGACCTGGTGGCCTTGCAGGAAGCCGATGGCGGCAGCCTGCGCTCGGGCTACATCAACCAGGTCGAGCACCTGGCCCAGCTCGGTGCCTTCCCCTATTGGTACCAGCAACTGAACCGTAACCTGGGCCGTTTCGCGCAGCACAGCAATGGTGTGCTCAGCCGGCTCAAGCCCCAGCACCTCGAAGACCACCCCCTGCCCGGCCCTGCCGGTCGCGGTGCGATCCTGGTGCGTTTCGGCGAAGGCGACGATGCCTTGATCGTGGTGATGATGCACCTGGCCCTCGGCGCCAAGACCCGCGCCCGGCAACTGGCCTACGTGCGCGAGCTGATTGGCGGCTATCGTCACCAGGTGCTGATGGGGGACATGAATACCCACGCCACCGACCTGCTCGAGCATTCGCCGCTGCGTGACCTTGGTCTGATCGCCCCTCAGGTCGAGGCCACGTTTCCCAGCTGGCGCCCGCAACGTTGCCTGGACCATATCCTGCTCAGCCCCAGCCTGACCCTGGAGCGGGTCGAGGTGTTGGCCCAGCCGATTTCCGATCACCTTCCGGTAGCCGTCGAGATTCGTTTGCCTGATGCACTGACTGTGGATACGCTGCCGGTTTTGGGCTAGTTGCCATCACCGGTTCGCGGATTCAGGCATGACAGACGAAGGCGAGCGCTGGAAAGAGAAGTACCTCAAGAGCATCGAACGACAGGAGCAGCTCGAGCGCCGCTGGGAGGCTCGCCTGGACTTGTTGCGTCGTGGCCTGGTGCGCAGCACCCTGGCTGCCGAAGGTAGCGACAAGACTGTCGACCAATGCATGAAGGAGCTGCGCGACGTCATCCGCAGCGACAACATGGATGCCGGTCTGGCCGGGCTGCTGCCACGCCTGGAAAAGGCTGTGCTCGATTCCGAGCAGCGTCGCGAGACGCGCATGACCCAGGTCAGTGAAGCGCTGACTGCACTGGTCAGTCAGCTACAGGGCCTGTCGTTGCCCGGCGAGGTGGCCCGCCCCCTGAAGAAACTGTCCAAGAAGCTCGAGGCAGGCGTCAGCCAATCCCGCGAACTGCCGCCGCTGCTGGGCGAACTCAGTGGTTTGCAGGGGCGGGCCCTGAACGCACTGCAACGGCCGGACGAAGAGATGCGGCCCGGTTTTCTCCAGCGCCTGTTCGGTGGGCGCGAGGCCGAGGCCGAGCCCTCCGCCACGCCCACGGACGTGATCCACGTCGATGCCGCCGCCCAGCCACCGAGCGAACCTTCGTCCCCGGTCGATGTGGATGCCCTGCAACCGTTGCCTGAGCCCGAGGAGCAAATCGCCCCGGTGGCTGAGCCCGATGCGCAGGAGCGGCCCTTCGACCCGACTGCGCACTCGCAAGCAACGGCCCCGCCCCTGGTGGACGAGGTGCAACCGCAGCCGCAGGCGGCAGACGCGCCGCAGGCATTGTCTGGGGTGAGCCCGGACAGCCCTGGCGAGGGTTCCTTCGCCCTGCCCGATGCCGTCGAACCGCCTTACAGCATGGTCGCCATGCACATCGAGCAGACCCTGATCGGGCTGCTCGACGACCTGAGCCTGCCCGAGCCCTACAAGGCCCAGGCGCAGGCCATGCGCGAGCGAGTGTCGCGGGGGCTGAACTGGTACGAGCTGATCCCGGTGCTGGATGACCTGGCTGTGCTGATGCTGGCGATCACCGACAGCGGGCAGCATGAATTCGAGGCCTACCTGCAACAGCTCAACGAGCGCCTGGCGTCCTTCCAGAGTCACCTGCAGGAAGCGAGCGCGGGGCATGCCGACAACAGCAGCGCTGTCCGCCAGTTGGATCACCAACTGCGCGAGCAGGTCGACGGGCTGCAGAGCAGCGTGCAGGACGCGGCTGACCTGGGTAGCCTCAAGCGCGTGCTGGAAACCCGCCTGGAAGGCCTGTTGAACACCATGGACGAACACCAGCACGAACGTGACCGACGTGAGCAGGAGCTGGCGAGCCGCCTGCAAGGCCTGGCCGAGCGGGTGCAGAACATGGAGCAGGAAGCCCACGGCTATCGCGAGCATCTGGAAGAACAACGCCAGAAGGCCTTGCTTGATCCGCTCACCGGCTTGCCCAATCGCGCGGCCTGGTCGGAGCGTGTGGAGCAGGAGGTGAGGAAATGGCAGGCCCAGGGTGGCAATTTGCTGATGGCGATCCTCGACCTCGACCACTTCAAGCGCATCAACGACAGCTATGGCCACCTGGCCGGCGACAAGGTGTTGAAAATCGTCGCCAGCCAGCTGCGCAAACGCCTGCGTGGGCAAGATTTCATCGCCCGTTTCGGTGGCGAGGAGTTCGTCCTGTTGCTGCCGCAGACCGCCCCTGAGGTCGGCGCCAAGCTGGCAGAAGTGCTGCGGGCGACGGTCGAGGCCTGCCCGTTCCACTTCAAGGGCGAACGAGTGGTCATTACCACCTCCATCGGTTTCAGCGCGTTTCGCTTCGGCGAGCGCGCCGACCAGGTCCTCAAGCGTGCCGACACCGCGCTCTATCGCGCCAAGGAGCTTGGGCGCAACCGTGTGGAGCAAGGCTGAGTCGGCGCGCATACGTTATGCTGTTGCATTACTGACTCATCACCCTGGCGCCTTACATGAAAGTGTTGTTCACCGTCCTGCTGTCGATCGTCCTGGCCGGTTGCTCCACCGGCCTGCGCATCGACCGCAGTCACCCTTCGGTCAATCACGACAGCCGTATCCAGTTCGTGGTCCTGCACTACACCAACGCGTCGTTGGAGCGCTCCCTGGCCTTGCTGACCCATGGCGAAGTCAGCAGCCATTACCTGATCGGCGACGGGCCGGCCACGGTCTACCAGCTGGTCGACGAGAACCGCCGGGCCTGGCATGCCGGCGATAGTCAATGGCAAGGCCGCACCTGGCTGAACTCCAGCTCCATCGGCATCGAAATCGTCAACCCGGGCTACACCGACACGCCCAACGGCCGGGTCTGGCACCCGTACAGCGAGGCGCAGGTCCAGGCGCTGATCGCGCTGCTCAAGGACATCGTCAAACGCAACAATATCGAGCCCCGGCACATCATCGGCCACAGCGACATCGCCCCGTTGCGCAAGCTCGACCCAGGGCCGATGTTCCCCTGGAAACGCCTGGCCGATGCTGGGCTGGGCGTGTGGCCGGAGGCCACTGCGGTGGCTCGGCAACAGGCCTACTTCAGCGTCAACCCACCGACGATCACCTGGTACCAGCAGCAGCTGGCACGCTTCGGCTATGCCATCGACCAGACCGGCGAGCTGGATGTGTCCACCCGTCACGTGATCGCGGCCTTCCAGATGCGCTTCCGTGCGCAGCGTTTCGACGGCATGCCCGACGCCCAGACCGCCGCCATGTTGCAGGTGCTCAACCGCACACGCTGATCGGTTACTTCCCCGAACGGGCCGGGATTGCGCCCAACGGCAACGCTGACTGCACGCATAGTTGCTATACCTCTTGGTAATCAACTGGATGTCTGCGATGTCAGCGTTCCTTGCGGCACTGCGTCAATTTTTCCACCGTCCCTGGATGCTGGCTGGGCTGGCCGCATTTTCCAGCGCAGTACTGTTGCTCACGGCAAGCCTCGGCGTGGCGTTCCAGCAGGTGAAGCAGAACGAAAGCGCGCAGATGAATGCTCGGGGTGAGCGCTTTCTGGAGCGGCTGGAGCAGATCTTCGGGCAACTGCGAGAAGGTGTCGACCAGCTCCAGGCGCAACCTTTGCGAGGTTGCGATGCGGCGATGATCGCGGCTTTGCAGCAAGTGGGGCTAAGCTCGCGCTTCATCTACGAAGCGGCCTACGTGGATGGCACCGAGGCCTGCTCCAACCGCGGCGGCGAACGGGCCATCGAGCCTTTCCGGGCCCCAGATATTCAAGGGCCGACCTACAGCTATTGGCTCAATACCTCCACCGAACCCAACGAGAACCTGGCGGCGCTGATGCTTGGCCGGGGCCAATTCCTGGTCTCCACTTCGCGGGGGCACCTCACCGACGTGGTCGACCTGCCCCTGGGCAGCAGCGTGCTGGTGGTCCTCGACCACGGTACTCGCGCCATCCCGGTGCTTGGCCCTCCCCAGCGCTGGCCGCCGGCGGCTGATTGGCCGCCGCCGTCGAGCCAGCCGCTGGTGGAGCTGGATGACCGGCTGCTTTATTACATGCAGACCAAGTCTCCGGACTATCAGTTGGTACTGATCGCACCACGCGCAGGCCTGCCCTTGAAGATGAATGGCATGCTCTGGCTGTTGTTCCCCGGCAGCCTGGTGCTGGCGTGCTGCATCGGTTGGCTGGTGCTGCAGTTGATCCTGCAGCGGCGCTCGATGAGTTCGGAGCTGCAGAACGCCCTGCGCCGGGGAGAGCTGCAGGTGCTCTACCAGCCGATCTTCGAGTTGAACAGCCGACGCTGCGTCGGTGCCGAGGCGCTGGTGCGCTGGCTGCGGCCGGATGGCACCCTGACCAGCCCGGAGCTGTTCATCCCCTTGGCCGAAAATACCGGGCAGATCCGCCAGATAACCGACTTCGTCCTGCAACGGGTATTGGAGCAGCTGAGCCAGTTGCTGCGGGCCAACCCTGAGCTGTACATCTCGGTGAACCTCGCGGCGTGCGATGTCATGGTCCCCCGTATCGGTCGGGTGGCGGCCCGGCTGTTGGCGCATCACCGGGTGGCTGCCAGCCAGATCGCCTTCGAAGTGACCGAGCGTGGCCTGATCGATGTAGTGGTGGCGCGTAACAATCTGCAGGCTTTGAGGGCCGTGGGGCACCAGGTGCTGATCGACGACTTCGGCACCGGCTACTGCAGCCTCGCCTACTTGCAAACCTTGCCGGTGGACTGCCTGAAGATCGACAAGGCGTTCATCGATGCCCTGGGGCACGATGCCGCCAGCAGTGGCGTGGCGCCCCATATCATCCGCATGGCCCATTCCCTGCACCTGCGGGTGATCGCCGAGGGCATCGAATGCGAAGACCAGGCGGTACTGCTCAATAGCGAAGGGGTCAACTATGGCCAGGGCTGGCTGTTCGCTCATCCGCTCACGGCTCGCCAATTCACCGTATTGGTCACCCGCGAGCGGCGTAACCGCAGGTAGCCGCTAGACAGGCAAGGCCATATAGAACTGGGTACCCTGCCCAGGCCGGGAGTACACGCCCATGCGGCCCCCGTGCAGCTGGACGATTTCCTTGCACAAGGCCAGGCCAAGCCCGGCACCGCCCTTCTTGCGCCCGACCTGGACGAACGGCTCGAAGATCCGGCCTTGTTGGCCATAGGCGATGCCTTCGCCATTGTCTTCCACCCCGATGATCACCCGTTCGGCATGCCGCCGCGCATGCAGGCGGATGCGCCCGCCGCTGGCGGTATGGCGGATGGCGTTGTGCAGCAGGTTGTCCAATACCCGGTCCAGTTGGGCCACGTCCGCCTGAATGCGTGGCAAGGGCGACTCCAGGTCGATGAACAGCTCGATCTCTTTCTGCACAGCCAGTTCGGCGAAGCGCGCCTGGGCATGCTCGAGCAACTGGTCGATGGCGCAAGGGGCCAGCTCCAGCTTTTGCAGGCCGCTCTGGTAGCGGGAAAAGTTGAGCAGGTCGTTGATCAGTTGGGTCAGGCGCTGCATTTCCTCGCCGATGGTCTCAAGCAGGTCGTTCTCCCGCGCGTCGGGTGGAAACGCCACGCGCTCGCGCAGCAGGCCGAATGCCATGTGCATGCCGGTGACCGGCGTGCGCAGCTCATGGGAGGCCCGTAGGACGAATTCGCTGCGTACCCGCTCGAAGGCACGCTGTTCGGTGACATCGTGCAGCACCATCACGGCGCCCAGGATCGGCCCCTCAGGATGGCAGACCGGTGTGAGGCTGTAGGTCAGCAGCCGGGTTTCTTCGTCTATCTCGATGCTCAGGTCATCGGGCGGGCGGTCCAGGCTGCCGCCGCGCAGGACCTGGCGCAGCTGCTGCTCCAGCTCCGGGCGTTGCAGCGCTTCGGTCAGGCCGCTGCCGACCCGGCTGGTGTCCCAACCCAGCTGACGCTGTGCCACTGGGTTCAGGTGCTCCAGGCAGCCTTGGCGGTCAATGATCAGCAATCCGTCGTCGATGCTGTCTAGCACCGCCTGCAGACGTTGCTGGCCGGCCAGCAGTTCATCGACATTGGTGGCCTGGTGCTTGCGCAGGGCATCTGCCATCAGCCCGAAGCGCCGGGTCAGCTGGTTGAGCTCGCTGGCTTGGGTGACCGGCAGGGTGACGTCGAAATTGCCTTGCCCGACTTGGTCGGCGGCCTTGGCCAAGGCCTCGATCGGCTGGCCGAAGCGGCGGGCAATGTTGTGCGCGGTGGCGAACCCCAGTACCAGTACCGCCAGGCCCAGCAGGCTGAGCAGCCCACTGACCAGCAAGGCGCGGTCACGAGTATGGGCCTCACCACTGGTGATGTGTTCGAGGGCCTGCTTGTGGGAGTCGATGAGGTCGTTGCGGACTTGATTGAAGGCAGCACCCAGCGGCAGGTCGGGGCTCATGTTCCGCGCGGGCGCCGTACTGTCCCGGTAGGCCTGGAGAAACGCCTGGTAGTTGCTGCTGGTCTTGCTGAACGCTGTACGTTCGCCGCCTCCGGCCAGGTCTTGGTTGAGCAGGGCCTGGAAATCTTCCTGCAACGCCAGCAGGCTGCGCGAATCGGTGTTCTCGTTGAGAATCAGGGTCAACTGCTCGCCAAGGTTCTGCCGCAGTTTCAGCCCGATTTCCAACGTTCGGGTGGTTTCTTCCACCAGCCGCTGGTGGACGGTGGCCATCTGCACCACGCTCACCAGCCCGAGCAACAGGCCAAGCAAGGCGACGCTGACCAGCGCCGAAATGCTCAGGAAAAGCCGCGTACGCAGCTTCATCGGCCATTTCATAAGTTGTACTGCTTGCGTTTGCGGTACAGGGTCGAAGCATCGATACCCAAGGTTTTGGCCGCCTGGTCCAAGGTATCGCTGGCGGCCAGGACCGCGCCGATATGCGCGCGCTCGAGCTCGTCCAGGCTCAAGGCGGCGCCGATGCGCGGTGCGTTGCTGGTGGGCGCTTCGGCCATGCCCAGGTGGGCGACCTCCACCCGTTCCTGTGGGCAGATGATGCTCGCCCGTTCCACCACGTTGCGCAGCTCGCGGATATTGCCGGGCCAGCGGTAATTGAGCAGCGCAGTGCGCGCCTCGTCGCTGAACACCCGGGCCGGGCGCGCGTATTCCTTGACGAAGCGGGCCAGGAAGCGCTCGGCCAGGGTGAGGATGTCTTCGCTGCGCTCACGCAGCGGCGGCAGGTGCAGGGTGATGACGTTCAGGCGATAGAGGAGGTCTTCACGGAAGCGCCCGTCGCGGACCATTTCTTCAAGGTTGAGGTTGGTCGCGGCCAGGATGCGGACATCGGCGCGGCGGGTGACCGGGTCGCCGACCCGCTCGTACTCCTTGTCCTGGATGAAGCGCAGCAGCTTGGGTTGCAGAGTCAGGGGGAAATCACCGATCTCGTCGAGGAACAGGGTACCGCCGTCGGCCTGGTTGACCCGCCCCAGGGTGCTTTCGCTGGCGCCGGTAAAGGCCCCGCGGGTATGGCCGAACAGTTCGCTTTCCATCAGTTCGGCATTCAGCGATGGGCAGTTGATGGTCACGCAGGCCTTGCGCGTTCGCTTGCTCCAGCCATGGATGGCGCGCGCCAGTTCGCCCTTGCCGGTGCCCGACTCGCCGAGGATGAGAATGTTGGCGTCGGTGGTCGCTACCTGCCGGGCGGTTTCCAGTACCGCCATCATCGCCGGGCTGTGGGAATCCAGGCCGTCCTTGGGTTTGCGTACTTCGCCTTCCAGGGCCTCCAGGCGTGCCGACAGTTGGCGGACCTCCAGCTGCTTGGCGGTGGCCAGGCGCAACTGGTCGGGGCTGCATGGCTTGACCAGGTAATCGGCCGCGCCGGCCTGGATGGCATCCACCGCAGTGTCTACCGCGGAATGGGCCGTCACGATGACCACGCGCATCCAGGGGGCCTGGATGCGCATCTGGGCGAGCACGTCGAGGCCGTTGTCTTCGCCCAGGCGCAAATCGAGGAAGCACAGGTCGAATACCTGGCGTTGCAGCAAGGCATCGGCCTGGGCGGCGCTGCTGGCCGTGGCCACGCTATAGCCTTCGTCTTCGAGGCAGTAGCGGAAGGTTCGCAGGATCGCGGATTCGTCATCCACCAGCAGAATGCGGCCTTGGGTGTCCTGGGCTGATTCCATGTTCCTACGCTCCTTCGGGATTGATCTCAATTAGTGTCGGAAAAATCGGGCAAGTTGCATGGTCCATTCTGAAAGAATCCGTCGTTTGCATGCTAGCCATTGGCCTGTTCTTCCGCTGGTACGAAACATACCGGGCGTTTTGACAGACCGTTCGACTGGCATGGCAGTTGCGACGATCTTCAATTTTTTGCCACGAAAGGAGGTGCAACCCATGCCTTTATTCCCTCGAGCCGCCCTGCTGGCGGCCTTGTTGTTGCCTGTGCTCTCGCCTGCCTTGGCCGATACCGCGCAGAACGCCCGCCTCGAAGGCGCCCTGCAAACGGCGTTGTCGCTCAACCGTGTGCTCAACCCGTTCCGTATCGAAGTCGGCGTGGAGGGGCCCAAAGCCACGCTATCCGGCGAGGTGGAGAACGAGGTGGAGCGCCAGCTGGCAGAGCATGTCGCCCTGGCGACCCATGGTATCGAACAGGTCGACAACCAGTTGCGGGTCAACCCGCAGCTCGTCGAGCGCCCGCTGGAGTTGCGTGCCTACGCCCAGCGGTTGGAGGACGCGACGTTGGCGGCGGTCATTCGGGCCCGGCTGCTCTGGAGCACGGTCACCGAAAAGGCGCCGATCGAAGTCGAGAGCCGTGAGGGCGTGGTGACCCTGCGCGGCAAGGTCGACAGCGCCGAGGCCAAAGAGCTTGCCGGTGTACTGGCGCGCACCACCGAGGGGGTGCACCTGGTCAACAACCTGGTCAGCCTGGACAGCGCGGCCATGGCCAAGGCTCGGGGAAAACCCGTGGATGCGCCGAGCGGGCCGCAGCCAAGCGATAACTGGATCGTCGACAAGATCCAGGCGAGCTATCGCTTCAGTCGCAATCTCGATGGCCTCAACCTCAAGGTGGCCAGTGAGCAAGGCCTGGTGCGCCTTTCCGGCGAGGTGGTCAGCAGCGAGCAGAAAACCATTGCCGTCGAGGTGGCTCGGCAGATTATCGGCGTAAGGGGCGTGGACGCAGACCTGTTGAAAGTGGCCAGTAAAGTCGAAGGCTGATCGTGCAAAACGCACGGCTTCGAAAAGGCCATCGTGCAGGATAAACGCCAAAGAGGGTTTCTGAGTTTAGATAACTTATTGAATTTAAAGGATTTTAATAGACTGCACGGACTGGCATGCAGGCTGCAACTTCCCTGTCAGGTTCGAATAAAAACACAGCAGGAGGAGCCGGCATGAATCGCCAATCCGTCAATCGCTCGCAGACCGCCGAACTGCCCTGGCGCCAGTGCCTTTACCTCGGCCTGGCCCTGCTGCTGACGCTCGCCGCTGGCCAGTTCTACTACAGCTGGCAGACCGCGCGGCTCGCCGAGCAGGTCGCGGCACATACCGCGCTGTTGACGCAATTGCAGGCGACCCGTGCCGAGACTCTGGTCAGAGCGCAAGCGCCGCTGCCAGCGCAAGAGGTTTCATCCGACACCCTGGAGAACGTCGTCACCCAGGAACGCTGGGTGTTCTGACCACGACCGATTTCGAAAAAGAAAGGAGAACCATCATGCTGAGTTGGGCCATCACCTTCCTGATCATTGCCATTGTCGCCGCCGTGCTGGGCTTCGGTGGTATTGCCGGCGCCGCCACGGGTATCGCGAAGATCCTGTTCATCGTCTTCCTGGTCCTGTTCGTGGCTTCCTTCTTCTTCGGACGCGGTAGAGGTTGAGCATGAGCCGGATGCTTTGCAAAGCCCTGGCTACCGCCCTGCTTGTGGGCGGTAGCGCGGGAGCGATGGCGGCCAATGACGGCCAGGTCCGGGTCAGCCAGCTGCTGGGTTCGGACCCCGAATATCGAGAAACCTGGCAGGACGCCATAAAAGGCGAGGAGCGCCTGCCCGACTGGGTGATCAACCTCAGCGGCAGCTCGCAGGAGCAGATGTCGGCCGTTACCGAGGATGGCGACAAGTACTTGGTCGGGCCTTTGTGCGAATCCCAAACCAACTGCACTTACAAGCGCCTGGTGGTGGCGTTCAGTTGGGACAAGGAGGATGCCTACGGGATGCTCGTTGAAGTGCCCGAAGGCCTGCCTTCGGATAAATCGCCCACCCGCCATGCGCAGTATCGTTGGCTGGGCGACCCGGACGACGGCATGAAAGCCATGCTGCGCGAGCAGCTCAAGCGCGACCCGAAGTGGTACTGACCGAAGGTCGCGGTTTGTAACCAGATAGAAGCTGAACCTTTTTATCTTTCAGGCTTCTATGGTGCGCCGCTCCGAGGAGGGGTGGCGCATGACCAGGGGGCCGGGCTGTTCTGATTGCTTCAGGATCGGAGTGGCCTAGGGGTACAGGGAGTACCTCCGTCATGGGCCGGGTCAGGCAAGGCGGCATCGGAAGTCATGGCCGGCGTGTCAGGCGACACAAGTGCCAGGCCGGACTTCCGAGGCGCCTATATAGGAAAGGGCCTATCGTTCTGGCTTTTTCGTTGGAGGCACATTTTGCCTCGACCGTACATCGAAATTTTTTTCGTACAGGTACGCCGCCGCACGGCCCTGTTCGGCACCATTCGGATTGTCGAACAAGGCGCCGAAACACCCAAATGACCACTGTTAAATCTGCCGAAAAATGGCGCTTTGGTCTTGTTCGGAAATCCGAACGCAAGAATCCCAACCCTCTCTGATGCGCGTTTTTGCTCCCAAGCCTCATGCCGATTCGGCATAGGGTAATCGTTTCCGGCATTAGACTGCCCCCTTTCCCGTCGCAATAGTTGCCGCCTTTTTCGCTGGCCCGAGCGCCCAGACGCTCGCTTGCGGTGACCTTCGATGGCGTCGCCGGACGGAAGCCCAACGCTGCCCAATGCGCTGCCAAAGGCTCTGGGATGCGTTTTTCCGCTTGGCACCCATGACCACTAAAAGAAAGGGTAATGACATGAAGAAGGCAAAACTGAGCCTCGCCTGGCAGATCCTCATCGGACTCGTCCTCGGCGTTGCGATCGGCGCGCTGCTGAACCATTTCAGTGCAGAAAAGGCATGGTGGATCAGTAATGTCCTGCAGCCAGCCGGTGACATCTTCATTCGCCTGATCAAGATGATCGTCGTCCCGATCGTGATTTCGTCGCTGATCGTGGGCATCGCCGGGGTTGGCGACGCGAAGAAACTGGGCAGCATTGGCCTGAAGACCATCATCTACTTCGAGGTGGTGACCACCATCGCCATCGTCGTTGGCCTGGTGTTGGCCAACCTGTTCCACCCAGGTGCCGGCATCGACATGAGCACCCTGGGTACCGTCGACATCTCCAAGTACCAGGCCACCGCGGCCGAGGTGCAGCATGAGCATGCGTTCATCGAGACCCTGCTGAACCTGATCCCGTCCAACATCTTCGCGGCCGTGGCCCGTGGCGAGATGCTGCCGATCATCTTCTTCTCGGTGATGTTCGGTCTGGGCCTGTCGAGCCTGCCGGGCGACCTGCGCGATCCGCTGGTACGTACCTTCCAGGGCGTGTCGGAGACCATGTTCAAGGTCACCCACATGATCATGAACTACGCCCCGATCGGCGTGTTCGCCCTGATCGCCGTGACTGTCGCCAACTTCGGCTTCGCCTCGCTGCTGCCATTGGCCAAGCTGGTGTTGCTGGTGTACTTCGCCATCGCCTTCTTCGCCTTCATGGTGCTGGGCCTGGTGGCGCGCGTGTTCGGCTTCTCGGTCATCAAGATCATGCGCATCATGAAAGACGAGCTGATCCTGGCCTACTCCACCTCCAGCTCGGAAACCGTGCTGCCGCGGGTGATCGAGAAGATGGAGGCCTACGGTGCGCCGAAGTCGATCTGCAGCTTCGTGGTTCCGACCGGCTACTCGTTCAACCTTGACGGCTCGACCCTGTACCAGAGCATCGCGGCTATCTTCATCGCCCAGCTGTACGGTATCGACCTGTCCTGGAGCCAGCAGCTGCTGCTGGTGCTGACCCTGATGGTCACCTCCAAGGGTATCGCCGGTGTACCGGGTGTTTCCTTCGTGGTGCTGCTGGCGACCCTGGGCAGCGTGGGCATTCCGCTGGAAGGCCTGGCCTTCATCGCCGGTGTCGACCGCATCATGGATATGGCCCGCACCGCCCTGAACGTGATCGGCAACGCCCTGGCGGCACTGGTTGTCGCACGGTGGGAAGGCATGTACGACGCCGCCAAGGGCGAGCGCTACTACAGCTCGCTGATGGCAGGTAACAAGCATGAGGCGGTGGTGGCTGCCGCTGGCAAGCCGGCCCAAGCGGCCCAGCAGAACCAGTAAAGCGTTCTGTGCTGAACAAGAAGCCCCGACCTTGGTTGGGGCTTTTTGTTGGCCGCAGGAAATCAGAGTGTTGGTTGTACCGGCCCAATCGCCGGCAAGCCGCCTCACGTGGGAGCCGGCTTGCCGGCTATTGGGCCGGTACAGCCACGGCGCAATTCCGCTATCATTCGGGGCATTTTTCAGGGGGAATACACGGATGCTCAACGGCCTTTGGCTCGGCTTTTTCCTGGTGGCGGCGGTATCCGCCCTGGCCCAATGGCTGGTGGGTGGCAATGCCGGCATCTTCGCCGCGATGGTCGAGAGCATCTTCGCCATGGCCAAGCTTTCGGTGGAGGTCATGGTTCTGCTGTTCGGTACCCTCACCCTCTGGCTGGGCTTTCTCAAGATTGCCGAACAGGCCGGTATCGTCGAATGGCTGGCCAAGGTCCTGGGGCCGCTGTTCGCCCGGCTGATGCCCGAAGTGCCGCCCGGCCACCCTGCCCTGGGCCTGATCACCATGAACTTCGCCGCCAATGGCCTGGGCCTGGACAACGCGGCCACCCCCATCGGCCTGAAGGCCATGCGTGCCCTGCAGGACCTCAACCCCAGCAGTACCACGGCGAGCAATGCGCAGATCCTGTTCCTGGTGCTCAACGCCTCGTCGCTGACCCTGTTGCCGGTGACCATCTTCATGTACCGCGCCCAGCAAGGTGCCCTGGACCCTACCCTGGTGTTCCTGCCGATCCTGTTGGCCACCAGCGCCTCGACCTTGGTGGGCCTGCTGTCGGTGGCGGTGATGCAGCGCCTGCGCCTGTGGGACCCGGTGGTGCTGGCCTACCTGGTGCCTGGCGCATTGTTGCTGGGGGCCTTCATGGCATTTCTCGGCACCCTCTCGGCGACGGCGCTGGCCAGCCTGTCGTCGATCCTCGGCAACCTGACGCTGTTCGGCGTGATCGTGCTGTTCCTGGTGGTTGGTGCGTTGCGGCGGGTCAAGGTCTACGAAGCGTTCGTGGAAGGCGCCAAGGAAGGCTTCGACGTGGCCAAGGGCCTGCTGCCATACCTCGTCGCCATGCTTTGCGCGGTTGGCGTGCTGCGTGCCTCCGGCGCGCTGGAGTTGGCGTTGGACGGTATTCGCCACACCGTCGAGTGGATGGGCTTGGATACCCGCTTCGTCGAAGGCCTGCCGACAGCATTGGTCAAGCCGTTCTCCGGCAGCGCGGCGCGCGCCATGTTGATCGAGACCATGCAGACCCACGGCGTCGATAGCTTCCCCGCGCTGGTGGCGGCGACCGTACAAGGCAGTACCGAGACGACCTTCTATGTGCTGGCGGTGTACTTCGGCGCAGTCGGCATCCAGCGCGTACGCCACGCCGTGGGCTGCGCCCTGCTTGCCGAACTTGCCGGGGTGATCGCGGCGATCTGCGTCTGCTACTGGTTCTTCGCCTGAGCCTGGCTGGCCTGGCCGACGGTCCAGTCCACTAATTGCGCCACCAGTTGGTCGCTCGCCGTGCCGAAGCCGGCGACCACCGCCGCGACCTGTTCGTCGGCCAGCGGCTGGCGCACTTCGAAGCGGTGGCTGGCGAGGATGCGTTGGCTGCGCCCTTGCACCAGGCGCGCGTCATAGCGGATCACCACCTCCACGGCACCGCCAGCACGGTACTCGCTTTGGAAGGCCTGCAACTCGCCGACCAACTCATAGTCGGCTTGCAAGTTGCTGTCATCGGCGCTCAGGCGCTGCACCCGGCCGTCGCGCTGGAACCCATCGAGCAGGCGGTTGCGTACCAGCAGCGGCACCGGGTCGCTCCAGCGCGCGCCCTTGTAGCTGCTGATCACGTCGCCCTGGGGGATCACCGCGATGCGAGGCCCGGCCAGGGTTTCGCTGGCCAATGGCTTGTTCAGGCGCAGCGACCAGTCCAGCGGCGGGACCGTGCGACCCGCTTGGTTCACCGGCAAGCGGTAGATGTCCACCGGCTCGCTCTGCGGCAGGATCGAGCAGGCCGTGGCCAGGCTCAGCGTGGCGGCCAGCGCCAGAAGGCGCAGGGACGGTTTCATGGCTGGAACTCCTTGTTGTTGTCACGGCCCAGCAGGTAGCCGCTCGGGTCCGCTTCCAGGCGCCGCGAGATGCCCTTGAGGGCGTTCAAGGTTTCGCGCAGTTCGCGGATGGCCGGGGCCAGCTGGTTGAGGCCTTGGGCGCCGTCGTCGAGGGCTTCGCGGTTGTCCTTGAGCAGGCTGTTGATGGTCGCGGTGCTTTCGGCCAGCGACTGCATGGCCTGTTCGGCGCTGCCAAAGGCCTGCCTGCCCTCGCTGCCGAGCAGGCCGTTGGCGTTGTGCATCAGGGCCTGGGTTTCGGCCAGGGTGGCGTTGGCCTGTTTGCCCACTTCAGCCAGTTGCTCGATGGCCTGGCTGATGCCGCCCTTGTTGTTGGCGAAGGTACCGGTGGTCTGTTCCAGGTTGGCCAGGGTGTTGCTCAGGCGCTCGATGTTGTCTTCTGAGAACATCTGGTTGGCGTTGTGCAGCAGCAGGTTGACGTTGGTCACTAGGTCGCTGCTGTCGCTGAGCAGGCGCGAGATGGGCGACGGCGAAGCCACGATCACCGGCAGCTTGCCGTCCTTGCCCTTGAGCTCCGGGCTTTGCGGCGTGCCGCCGGTGAGCTGGATGAACGCGTTGCCGGTCACCCCGGCCAGGGTCAGCTTGGCCTGGGTATCTTCCTTGACCGGGGTATCGGCGCTCAGGCGAATGCGCGCGAGTACCCGGCGCGGGTCCTTGGGGTCCAGGCGCAGAGTACTGACATCGCCGACCTTGATGCCGTTGTATTGCACCGGGCTACCCCGGGACAGGCCCGAAACGGCTTCGTTGAACACCACTTCGTAGTCCTTGAAGGTGTCGTCTACGCTGGACTTGGTCAGCCACAGGCCGAACAGCATGGCGCCGGCCACCACCAGGACGGTGACCAGGCCTATCAGGACGTGATGAGCTCGGGTTTCCATTGTTCAGCGCTCCTGCCCTGCACTGGCGGCGGCATGCTCGGCCGCCCGCCCGCGTGGGCCGTGAAAGTATTCGTGGATCCAGGCGTCGTCGGTCTGCTCGACTTGGGCCAAGGGGCCGGCCACCAGGACTTTCTTCTGCGACAGCACTGCGACCCGGTCGGTGATGGTATAGAGGGTATCCAGGTCGTGGGTGATCAGGAACACCGACAGGCCCAGGGCATCGCGCAGGGTGAGGATCAGCTGGTCGAAGGCCGCTGCGCCGATCGGATCCAGGCCGGCGGTAGGTTCATCGAGGAACAGGATGTCTGGGTCCAGCGCCAGGGCCCGGGCCAGGGCGGCGCGCTTGATCATGCCGCCGGACAGCGACGAGGGGTATTTGTCGGCCGCGGAAATCGGCAGCCCGGCCAGGGCTAGCTTGACCCCGGCCAGGTGCTCGGCGTCGGCACGGGACAGCCCGGCGTGCTCGATCAGCGGCAGGGCCACGTTCTCGGTCACCGTCAGCGAGGAAAACAGTGCGCCCTTCTGAAACAGCACGCCGAAACGCCGCTCCACGTGCGAGCGCTGCTCGTTGTTCAGCGTGGCCAGGTCCTGGCCGAAGACCTTGACCTGCCCTTCGTTGGGCCGGCGCAGGCCAATGATGCTGCGCAACAGCACCGACTTGCCGCTGCCCGAGCCGCCGACCACGGCGAGGATCTCGCCCCGGTACAGGTCCAGGTCGAGGTTTTCATGCACGCTCTGGCTGCCGAAGCGGTTGCAGATGCCCCGGGCCTCGATCACGGCTTCGCCTATACCACTCACCAGCCCATCTCCATGAAGAACAGCGCCGCCACGGCATCGAGCACGATCACCACGAAAATCGACTGGACCACGCTCGAGGTCGTGTGCGCGCCCACCGATTCGGCGCTGCCGGTGACCTTGAAGCCTTCCAGGCAGCCGATGGCCGCGATCAAAAAGGCGAAGAACGGCGCCTTGACCAGGCCGACGAGGAAATGCTGCACGCCGATGTCGCTTTGCAGCAGCGAAAGGAACATGGCCGGCGGGATGTCCAGGGACAAGGCACAGACCACCGCGCCCCCGACAATGCCGCAGAGCATCGCGACGAACGTTAGCAACGGCAGGGTGATCAGCAAAGCCAGCACCCGGGGGGCCACCAGCAACTCGATGGGGTTCAGCCCGAGGGTTCGAATGGCGTCGATCTCTTCGTTGGCCTTCATCGAGCCGATTTGCGCGGTGAAGGCGCTGGCGGTGCGTCCGGCCATGAGAATCGCGGTCAGCAGCACGGCGAACTCACGCAGGAAGGAGAACGCCACCAGGTCGACAGTGAAGAGGGTGGCGCCGAAGTCGGCCAGCACCGTGGCACCGAGGAAGGCCACCACCGCACCCACCAGGAAGGTGAGCAAGGCAACGATGGGCGCGGCGTCCAGGCCGGTTTGTTCGATGTGCGAGACCACCGGCGTGATGCGCCAGCGATGGGGCTGCAGGGCGCGGCGCGCCAAGGTTTCCAGGATCAGGCCGATGAAGCCGAGCAGTTGCCGGGTATCCTGCCAGAGGGTGGCGACGGCGCAGCCTATACGCTCGAGCAACAGCAGCAGGACGTGGCGCTCGGGCTCCTTGGTTGGGATGCAGTAGTCCTGCACCGAGCAGTAGACGTTCTTGAGCAGGGCACGGCTGGCTTCGGGAAGCTCGCCGGTGCAGCGCGACAGGCGCTCGGAGCCGAGCAGTTCGGCCAGCAGCGAGGCGCCGGCGGTGTCCAGGCGGCCCAATTGGCTCAGGTCGGCAATGGCGTCGTCGCCGTATTGCGTGCGCAGCTGGTCGCTCTCGCGCTTGAGGTCGGCGTAGTGGGCCAGGGTCCAGTCACCGGCAATGCGCAGGCAGGCCGGTTGGCTGCTGGTGTCCAAGGTGGCACTGGGGGTGGTCATAGGCTCCATGCATCTGACAGGGCGCGAGGCGTCGAGTCAGATCATAGCGTAATGGTGCTGCTGGGGCTGCTTTGCAGCCCATCGCCGGCAAGCCCCACAGGATGTGGTTGGCGAAGTACCGGTGGGAGCCGGCTTGCCGGCGATGGGGGCTGGGCCGCTATTTCATTGGGACGGCGCATCATCGATGATCTTGAAGCGCAGCACGCCGATCACCTGCCCGTCCTCGGTCAGCACCCTCACCTGCCATTTGCCTACGGGGTTGGGCGGGAAGTTCTGCTTGTGGGTCCAGGCCCGGTAACCCTCCTTGCGCCCACCGTGGATATCCAGGGCGATGCGGTCCACCTCTTTGCCGTTCAACTGCCACACATGGTAGATGCGCTCGTTCAGGCCGCGCGGGGCATTGATCGCGGTGTAGGCGTACAGGCCGCCGCTGCGGATGCGGCTGGCGGGGACTTCTTCTAGCGAATCTCCAGGCTGGCGGTTCTGCACTTCGGTGCTGACCGCCACCTCGGTCATCCACAGGGTGGCCGGCGGTACCCAGGAGCGCAACAGCCAGCCGCCACCACCCACGGTGAGGGTGACCAGCACCAGGGCCACCGCGCGACGCCAGCTGTTGATGGGGAAACTGCTCGCAAGGCTGGGGAACGATAAGGCCATGGCAATGATCAAGGCCAGCTTGAAGCTTTGCGCCGTGGTCAGGTGCAGGATGATCGGCAGGGCAGTAAGCAGCGCGGCGAACAGGGTCAGGGTATGCAGCGCGAGGAACAGCCAACGCCTGGGCGCGAGCCATTTGTAGTACAGCGGGTCGATGATCGAGATCAGCCCGGCGGCGGCGAGCAGGCCGGTGAACACCACCTGGCTGCTGTTCCAGGTGGTGGTGATGAAGAAGAACGGCAGGACGAAGAACAGGCTCTCCTGGTGGATCATCTGTGTGGCATAGCGCAGCAGCGGCTGCGGGATCTCGCGCTTGAAGACCTTGGTGAACAGACCTGTGAGGGTGTTCTCCAGCATCAGCCAGATCCAGCTGACCAGCATCAGCACGGCGATCCAGCTGGCCAGGCCGGCCTGGCGATCGACCAGGATGAAGCTGCCGACTCCGGACAGGAAACCGCCCAGCGCGATGACGCCGGGGTAGCGCTTGAGCAGCTCGATCACGCGGATGACGAAATGGGGTATTGGAGGCATGGGGGCAACAGAGAAGGCATGAATGTGGGGGCCATACTGGCCCTATCGCGGGACGAGCCCGCTCCTGCACGGGTGATAGGGCCGGAGCTGGCGAGATGATGCCACAAGGATACTGCCAAATCAGGGCTCGCGTGTAGCGCCACCAGGCGTGGGCGCCGAATGGCGCCGGCGGCGCAGCAGGCCGCCGGCCAGGATCAGGCCCAGCACCAGCGCGACCAGCCCGTAGAGCTCGTCATAGCCTAGCAGCGGTTTCTCGATGCGCAGGTAGCCCTGGGCCTTGAGCATTTCGCGCAAGGCTGCGTCCGCCTGCTCGAGGCTGACCTGGCGCAGCTTGCGTGTCGGGTCCAGGAAGCGCCCATCGCTGTAGTTGTTGAGCGCGCTCCAGTAGTAGTCGGCCAGGGCGCTGTTGCCTTGTGTGTTCCAGCTTTCACGGGCGATGGCGGCGTCCTTGATGCGGGCAAAGGTGTCCGGGTCCAGGCCGTGCTCGCGCAGGTGCTCGAACAGTTGCTGCAGCACCTTGACGGCGGTGTCCACATCCTGGCGCTCAAGGTCCGCGTTGAGCGCGAGCATGCCGGTATCGCCGAAGCTTTCGCGGCGCACCGATGGCCCGTAGGACAAGCCGTGGCGCAGGCGCAGCTGGTCGTACAGGGCCCATTCAAGGTAGCGCGAAAGCAGGTCCAGAGTCGCCTCGTGGCCATCTTCGAGCACCGGCTCGATGAACAGCCAGTGCAGCTTGACGTTGTCACCCAACCAGCCGCGCGTCAGGTCGCGGCGTTGCTCGGCCTTCTGGCTGATGGATTCCAGGCTGCGCCGCTCACCCGGTTCGCTCGCCGGCAGTTCGCCGTAGGTGCGCTCCAGGTAGGCCGGCAGCAGGCGGTCGAGGCCGCCGACCACGATCAAGGTCATGTTGTTGGCGGCGTACCAGTGCTCGCGCAGGGCCTTGACCTGCTCCAGGGTCATGGCATCGACGTTGGAGCGCTCCGGGCACTTGAGGCCCAGCTCTACGGCCAATTGGTCGCTTCCGGGGTGGCCGATGTCCTGGCGGTCGAGCCAGCGTTGCAGGTGGCCGTAGTGGCCGCCGTCCTCGCGTTCGATGATCTTCTTGGCCGTGGTCAGGGCCTTGGCGTCGATGGGCGTATCGCGGATCACCGCCAACAGCAGGTCGAGCACCTTGCGCTGGTTATGCGCCGGGGCTTCGATCACGAAGGTGGTGTCGGCGCTGCTGGTGTAGGCGTTCCACTCCCCGCCCAGGGCTTGGATGCGCTCCTCCAGGCCGCCTTCACCGGTATCGTCGATACCGGTGAACAGCAGGTGCTCGAGCAAGTGCGGCAGCTCTTTCTGGTCGCAATCGAAATCGTCCAGGCCAACGCCTACCACCAGGCGGATCGCCACGTGGTCGCGCTCGTAGCCGGATTTGAGGATCACCTGCAAGCCGTTGGGCAACAGGTAGCCCTCTACCTGTGAGCGATCGAGGGCAAGCGAAGGGAGGCTGCAGATCAGCAGGCAAATGAACATCAGGCAACGCATCGGCGGGCGTGGGTCTCCAGGTGTGCAAGTTCAGGACAGGCGGGCTTCGTCCGGCACGCTGTCGAGCAGAAGCCCGCCCGTATCCCCGCCGCCCAGTACCACATAGGCACTGCTGCAGAACAAAGAGTTCAATCGCTTCATGTCGGCGATCAGCTCCAAGTGTAGCGAACTGGTCTCGATACTTTGCACCACTTTACGTTGCAGACGGCTGACATGGGCGTGGGCAAGGCGACGTTCCTGGGCGCGAAAACGGCGTTTCTCGCGCAGCAGCAGGCGGGCGCTTTCCGGGTCGGCACTGAGGAACACCGACAGGCCCAAGCGCAGGTTGGCCAGCAATTGTTCCTGGAGGCCAGTCAGCTCTTCCAGGCCGACCTGGGAGAACTCCCTGCGCTGGGACGTCTTCTGCTGCTGGACCTTGCGCAGCATGCGCTCGATCAGGTCGCTGGCGAGCTTGAGGTTGATGGCAAGTTCGATGATCTCGGCCCAGCGCCGGTTGTCCTGCTCGCTGAGGTCCTCCCGGCTCATCTGCGCCAGGTACAGCTTGATGGCACTGTACAGCGCCTCGGCATCCTCGCCGAGCGCACGAACCTGCTGCGGTACGGCGGTCTGTGTACCGCGCAGGGCGCCGAGCATCGCCTCGAGCAGGCTGTCGACGATGTCGCCCAGGCGCAATGTCTCGCGTGCGGCGTTGGCCAGGGCCAGACTTGGCGTGGCCAGGGCCGTGGCGTCCAGATGTCGGGGGCGGATCTGCCCGTTGCCGTTGTCCCGGTCAGGCAGCAGCCAGTTGCACAGGCGACCCATGGGTTTGACCGTGGGCAGCATGATCAGGCAGCGCAGGGTGTTGTAGAGCAAATGGAAGCCGATCACCAGTTCCTGGGGGCTGAAGCTCAACGCGTCCATCCAGTCCACCAGTGGGTGCAGTACCGGGATCACCAACACCAGGCCGATCAGCTTGTACAGCAGGCTACCCAGGGCCACCCGCCGACCGGCGGCGTTCTGCATGCTGGTGGTGAGGAACGCCAGCAGGCCGCTGCCGATGTTGGCACCGACCACCAGGCCGATGGCCACCGGCAGGCTGATCACTTCTGCCCCGGCCAGGGTGGCGGTGAGCAGCACGGCGGCCAGGCTGGAATAGGACACCAGGGCGAACAGGGCGCCGATCAGGGCGTCCAACAGGATGTCGCCGGTCAGGGAGGCGAACAGCACACGTACGCCTTGGGCGTGAGTGATCGGTGCGGCGGCCTGGACGATCAGTTGCAGCGCCAGGATGATCAGGCCCAGGCCAATGCCCACGCGGCCCAGCTGGCCGGCACGGGTCTGCTTGCGCGACAGGAAGAAGATCACGCCGAGGAAGATGAGCAGCGGCGACAGCCACGAGAGATCGAAGGTCAGCACCCGCGCCATCAGGGCCGTACCCACGTCGGCACCGAGCATGATCGCCAGCGCCGGGGTCATGGCCATCAGGCCCTGGCCGACGAACGAGGTGACCAGCATCGCCGTGGCGTTGCTGCTTTGCACCAGGGCCGTCACCACGATACCGGCGATGAAGGCCAGCGGGCGTTTGCTCATGTTCTGGCTGAGCACGCGGCGCAGGTTGGAGCCATACACCCGCAGGATGCCGGTACGCACGATATGCGTGCCCCATACCAGCAGGGCCACGGCGGACAGCAGGTTGAGCAGGGTCAGCATGTTCCAGGCCCCCCTTGTTGCCGATGCCCCAGGCTGGGGCCAATGGTGAAGCCGTGAGCCGGTGCCCGGGGGTGGGCGTTTTATCCAGTGCTCACTCAAGCTTTAGTTGTTTTGCGGACCTGCCGCCAGCTTCGCATGCTCGGCAAGCATTTGAAACATTTCTGTCATGAAAGGGTTGTCATGACCGGGAAACGACAAAGGGCCCCGAAGGGCCCTCTGGTTTGCGCTTCCGTATCTTATTGACCCGGAATGTCCTTGCGCAGTTTCACCGGATCGTGCTCCTTGCCTTCCTTGCGCGCCAAGGCGGTGCGCATGCGGATGTTGATTGCTTCCACTGCCAGGGAGAACGCCATGGCGAAGTAGACGTAGCCTTTTGGCACATGCACGTCGAAGGATTCAGCGATCAGCACGGTACCGACCACGATCAGGAACGACAGCGCGAGCATCTTCAGCGACGGGTGCTTGTCGATGAAGTCGCTGATGGTGCCGGCGCACAGCATCATCACCAGGACCGCGACGATGATCGCGGCGATCATCACCGGTACATGAGAAACCATGCCGACCGCAGTGATCACCGAATCGAGGGAGAACACGATGTCGATGATGGCGATCTGGATGATGGTGTAGAAGAACTTGCCGCCCGCGCCCTTGGGCTCGTCCTGGCTTTCGTCTTCGCCCTCCAGGCCGTGGTAGATCTCCTGGGAGCTCTTCCACAGCAGGAACAGGCCGCCGAAGAACAGGATCAGGTCGCGCCCCGAGATACCTTGGCCGAAGACCTCGAACAGGTCGTCGGTCAGGCGCATCACCCAGGTGATCGACAGCAACAGCATGATGCGGGTGATCATGGCCAGGGCCAGGCCGAAGATCCGGGTGCGCGGCTGCATGTGCTTGGGCATGCGGCTGACCAGAATCGAGATCATGATGATGTTGTCGATACCGAGAACGATCTCAAGCGCGGTGAGGGTGAAAAAGGCAACCCAGATTTCCGGGCTGGTCAGCCATTCCATGTGTAATCCTTCGAGTGATAGAGGCAATGCGCCCGGTCGGGCGCATCGCGATGTGGGGTTTGCCTTATAGGCTGCTGAACAACGGGAAGATTCCCATCAGCAACGCGGCGAGCATTATGCACATGCACACGAGCACTGCCCACTTCAGTGTGAAGCGCTGGTGATCGCCGAATTCGATACCCGCCAGGGCCACCAGCAGGTACGTAGAAGGTACCAGCGGGCTGAGCAGATGTACCGGTTGCCCGACGATCGACGCACGGGCCATTTCCACCGGGCTGATGCCGTAGTGACTGGCGGCTTCGGAGAGCACGGGCAGCACGCCGTAGTAGAACGCGTCGTTGGACATGAAGAAGGTGAACGGCATGCTGACGATGGCCGTGATCACCGCCAGGTAAGGTCCCAGAGCGTCTGGAATCACAGCCAGCAGGCTTTTGGACATGGCTTCGACCATGCCGGTACCTGACAGAATGCCGGTGAAAATACCCGCTGCGAAGATCAGGCCGGTCACCGCCAGCACGCTGCCGGCATGGGCGGCAATGCGGTCTTTTTGCTGCTGCAGGCAGGGGTAGTTGACGATCATGGCGATGCTGAAAGCGATCATGAACAGCACCGGCAGCGGCAGCGCGCCGGCGATCAGGGCGACCATCAGGGCTGCGGTCAAGGCGCCGTTGAACCAGATCAGCTTCGGCCGACGTGCTTCAGGGAACTGCGAGACGCTGATTTCGCTGTGGTCGATGTCGTCGGTAGGCAAATGGAGTTCGCCCAGACGGGCCCGTTCGCGCTTGCCGTACATATAGGCGATGACCAGGATCGCCAGCACACCGAAGACCATGGCCGGGATCATCGGCACGAAGATGTCCGAAGGGTCGACGTGCAGGGCGCTGGCGGCACGGGCGGTGGGGCCACCCCAAGGGGTCATGTTCATCACCCCGCCGGCCAGGATGATCAGGCCCGCCATGATCCGAGGGCTCATGCCCAGGCGGCTGTACAGTGGCAGCATGGCAGCGCAGCAGATCATGTAGGTAGTGGCGCCGTCGCCGTCGAGGGACACCACCAAGGCCAGCACCGCGGTGCCGACCGAGACTTTCAGCGGGTCGCCTTTGACCAGCTTGAGGATCTTGCGCACGGCCGGGTCGAACAGGCCGGAATCGATCATCAGGGCGAAGTAGAGAATGGCGAACATCAGCATTACGCCGGTGGGCGCAAGCTTGCTGATGCCTTCGAGCATCATCGGGCCGATTTGGCTGTAGAAGCCACCGAACAGGGCGAACAGGATCGGTACCAGGATCAGGGCGATCAAGGCCGACAGGCGCTTGGTCATGATCAGGTACATGAACGAAATGACCATGGCGAAGCCGAGGAAGGTCAGCATGGCGGTACTCCAGGCGTGGCGCGGCGAAAGGAAAGTCGATTCGGGCGGATCAGCGCGTCAGGCGCTGCGCGGGGAGCAATCGGGGCGGAACGGCGAAAAGGCGGGCACAGGAAAACATCGGTATCACCATTGTTGTTGTTGATTGGGCCGGGCGCGGAAATATTCCGGGTGCCCTGGCTGACCGGTCTGCTGCCGGTAGTGGGGCTATCCTATGGGCGCAACCTTTCAGCCAGCTTTCGCCTGGGACAAGGCGACCGGAGGTCATGTCGATGCCGAACGTACTGGAGGGGGGCTGCCATTGCGGCGCCCTGCGCTATCGCCTGGAGGGTGAGCTGACGGATATCGCCCATTGCCACTGCTCGATCTGCCGGCGGGTCAGCGGCGGGCTGGTGGTGACCTGGCTCACCTTGCCCCGCGAAGGTTTTCGGTGGTTGGCGGGTAAGCCCGACTGTTATGGCGCCCCGGCCAGTTGCAGCCGTTACTTCTGTGGCAACTGTGGGGCGCATGTGGCATTGGTGACCACACGCAGCCCGCAGAGTATCGATGTGACGGTGGCGACCCTGGACCACCCGGAGCGGGTGCGGGCCAAGCGGCATATCTGGACCAGCAGCCGTTTGCCTTGGCTGCATCTGGATGAGGATCTGCCGGGGGAGGTGCAGGAGCATCTTTGAACATGGGCTGCTGCGCAGCCCTTTCGCGGGGGGGGGGCGCGCCCCCCGAAGACCCCGGGGGTCGGGGGGGGGGGGGGCGGCGGGGCGCGCCACGGCCCCCGCCGGGTGGGGGCCCCCCGGGGCCGGGGGGCCGCTCCCGATGCTCCCGGGCGGGGCGCCCCCGCCGGCCCCCGCCCCCCGCCGCCCCCTCCCCCCCCCCGGGCGGCGGCGCCGCCCCCCGCGAAAGGGGCCCAGAAAGCTCAAGGCAGTTGCAGCCCCCCGGCGGCCTTGTGCAACGCCCGCAGATGCTCGCCAATCTGCTTCACGTTGGCTTCGACCGCGGCGATTTCCTTGGCTCGCGAAGGCTCCAACAGCGCGCGCACCTCCTTGTCCAGGTCGGTGCTCAGGCGCAGCAATTGGGCCTGCCTTTCGCGGCTGACCTTTTCCAGGTGCTCGCGTTCCTGTGGCTGCGGCAGGCCATAGCCCTTGGCCTCCAGCAACTCCGCCGGGCGGCTGAGGAAGCCACTGTTGGCGAGCATCTGTTGCAAGGTCTCGTTGGCCTTGGCGATGCTGCCATCCTTGAGCGCCGCGGCATTGAGGTAACGTTGCTTGACTTCGTCCTGGGCCAGCAGCAACTGGCGGCGCAGGCTGGCCTGCTCGAGCAGCAGCAGGGCCGCGCTGGTACGCAGGTCGGCTTGTGGGAACCAGGCGCGGCGCTCCTCGGCGTCCAGGGCCAGCCAGTCCTCGACCTTGTCCTGCTTGATCGGCAGCTGCTTCTTCAAGACGTCGAACATGGCCTGGTAGCGCTCGCGGTAGGAGTCGAAGCGATAGCCCAGGCGCAGGGCCTCGCGTGGGTCGTCGAGCACGCTGGTATCGGCCAATCCGCGCCCCTTGAGAACCTCCAGCAAGCCGTTGGGCATGATGCTGTCCAGGTCGTTGAAGCGCGGATTGCCGGTGCCGCTGCGCAGCAGCTTCAACGACTCCACCGCGCAGTTGTTGGACAGGAAGAAGTAGCTGCCGTCGTAGCTCCAGTGCATCTCGGCCGCCTGACGCACCACGTTTTCCACTTCCTGGCGGGTGAGCTTGAGCGGGATCGAGGCCAGGCTGCGCAGCTCCGTCTTGGTGTACTCGTCGATCACCTGGCTCAACGGCAGCACGAACAACCGTGAGGGGTAGGCGCCGGTCAGGCCATCCCAGCTGGACAGCTGCAGGTCATTGACGAAGGCCCGGTAGGACAGCACCAGGTGCTGGTCCAGGTCCAGCCGGCAATCCGGGCCGCGTGGCCGACCTGGGGCGCAGATGACCAGGCGCAGCATGCTGTGGCCCCAGCGGCTGACCCAGTTCTGGTTGGCCTCGGCCAACAGATAGTCGACCTCGTAGACCCGTTCGGGGTCGATCTCGCCCAAGGGTTGGCGGGCGAAGTCGCTGCCCGCGTTGAGGAACGGCAGGCCACTGGCGCATGGGGTGTGTTGCGGTGCCCAGCCGAAGTGCTCGCTCAGGTATTGGTTCAAGGCCGGGCGGCGGCAGGCGTAGCTCGGGTCGAGCAGGAAATACTCCATGTTGACCGCGATGTATTCCTTGGGGCTGCTCAGCTCGTAGCTGTCGGGGCTGCGTACGAATTGGCCGTTGTGCTGTTCGCGCTCGCCGCGCCTGCCGACGTACTGCGGCCATCCGGCCAGGTCGAGCAAGCGTGGGTCATCGCTCAAGGTGAAGCGCCGTTCTGCCTGGCCACGGCACGGTTGTGGCAGGCCAATCCTGCCCAGGCTGCCTTGCTGGCGCTTGCAACGGGTGATCAGCTGGCGCTCGGCGGCAGGCCACAGGCGCGCGCGGTCGTAGATATGGGTCAGCTCATGGAGCACCGTGGCCAGCAGTTCTTGGCGCACCGTGCCGTGGGGGCGGCCGGTCTGCTCGCGTGCGGCGCTGCCATCGACCAGGCCGGGCAACAGGCGACGGTTAAGGTCGAGCGTCGAGACCAAGGAAGCCTGGCCGTAGGCATCGGCAGGCATACCCTCGCGCCAGCTGACCTGAATACGCCGGTCCAATTGCTGCTTGAAGCGTGGCGGAAGTTTCGCCATGGCCTCGTCGAGCAGGGCCTGGGTGGCCTGTTGCTGTTTCGGGTCGAGGCCGGCTGTCTGCAGCTCGAGCTGCAGATCTGCCAGGGCGGGCGTGCCGAGCAGCGTCAGGGCGCAGCCCAGCAGCCAGGCACGCACGCGCTTCACAGGGCGAGAATGGCTTCGGCCAGTACCTGATCGCTGGCGTCGCGCGCTTCGGGGACGCGCTGGCGAAGGGTATTGAAAGCGGCTTCGAGCTGGGCACCCCGGATCTCGCCGCGGCTGGCGACGAAGCTGGCCGCGTCGTAGTGGGCTTGCTGCACGATCTTGGAATCGCGAATGGAGGTGGTGGTATCAGAGGTGAAATCGATCGAACGGCCAAAGGCACGGACGATGATATTGCTGGTGGCCACCAGGGTCTGTGCCTGGGCCAGGTCTGCCAGCAGCAGCATGCCGAGGGCGGCGGCGATCAGCGGTTTACGCATGGAGCATCTCCGGAAGATACGGGTATTCATTGGACGAGAATCGCTTCGGCCAGTTCAAGGTCGCCGACAGAATGATGCGGGTGGGCACGACGTAGCGAACTGAGGGCCGCCTGCAGGCGTGCACCACGGATCAGGCCGTCTGTGGCGATGAAGGCCGCGGCATCGTCACGGGCCTGGTCGACCAATTTGCGATCGAACGGCGCGGTGGTCACCTGGCTGGTGACATAACCGCTGGCGACCAGGCTCTGGGTGGTGACATCCATCGCATGGGCGCTTCCCATGCCGACGAAGGCGAACAGCAATGGCAACAGATAACGCATGACTTTCGAGTGACGTTGGGCAGGGAGTGGCGAAGGCTACCCCGCAAGCGCCGCTCAAGGCCAGCACTTGCGGGGTAGCGCGTCGTGGATCAGAGCGCCAGGATTGCCTGGGCCAGTTGCGCGTCGCTGGCTTGCAGGCTTGGCTGCTGCTCGCGGATATGCACGAAGGCGCTTTCCAGCTTGGCGCCGCGGATGGCGCCTTCGCTGCCGACGAAGGTGGCGGCATCGTCACGGGCGGCCTGGACGATCTTGTCGTCTTTCAGGGACGAGGACAGGTCGGAGGTCGCGTCGGTGGAAGCGGCGACGCCGCGCACGACCGCGTCAGTCGTGACGACGAAGCTGGAGGCGTTGGCAGTGCCGGCCAGGGCCAGCAGCAGGGCGGCGCCGATGAAATGGTTACGGGACATGGTCGTGGACTCCTGCGTAAGGGTCTTGAAGTAGTTCTGGTTATCGGACGTCGCTCGGCTCGTCACGGTATTTGCCAAGCGGCTGAAACGAAGCGTATCACGCGCCAGCGCAGTGCAGCTCATCGGCGACAGCTTTTGCGTAACTGTTATGGTGCGTATTTACTAATTTTAAAACTGTATTGGTAATGGCTGTAAGTCCCATGCCAGACGCCTGGAAAACAAAAAGCCCGTCGCGATTTCCCGCGACGGGCTTCAGGAATTCTGGGTGCTGGCCGAGGCCAGCGAGCCCGGGCTTAGCGCCAGAACGGCTTGCTCAGCTCTTCGTAACGCTGCGACTCGCTGATACCGGCGTCGGCCAGCAGGCGGGCGTCCAGGCGAGCCAGCTGACGGCGGCTGGAGACGCGGCGCTGCCACAGCAGCAGGGTCGACAGGGCGCGCAGAGGCAGCGAAGCGTGGGAGGCTTGAGCGTTGTTTTCAAAAACCAGGTCGGAACTGAGGGTGCGTTCCATGATGTGTCATCCTTCCGCTTGTGGCGGCATTAGGTAGTGATTTAACTGATGCCAATGATCCTCCTCTGTCGTCCAGAACAGTAGATACAGTTCATATGTATTGCGATGGCTCAGTTAACTGTTTAACCCGACTGTTGCACTTGAATTTGGCGCAACTGTACTGGTCAGCACCTATTTGGTGCATTTTTGAGCTGCGAAGAATTTTGCGAGGCGGGAAAGTCGGTTATTTGCCGGTACAGTAGTACAGTTTTTTAAGGTTTATGTTCGGGCTGATTTGAAAAACTGTGATGGTCCTCTGTAGATATCCAAAACAGACTGGCTGTTTTGTGGGTGCGGGCTTGTCCCGCGATTGGGGCGGCCCTGGTGCGCGGTGCCTGGCAAGGGCTTCGCCCTTGTTCGCGGGGCAAGCCCGCTCCTACAGCGGCGTGCGATATCCAAAAGGGGATTGGCTGTTTTGTGGGGCGGGCCTGTCCCGCGATTGGGTGGGCCCTGGTATCGCGGGGCAAGCCCCGCTCCTAGAGGGGGGCAATCAGAACAGTTGAGGATCAGCTGGCAAGCATGCGCCCGCTTTCTTCCAGGTTCTCGTGCCAGCTCAGTGCTTCGCGCAGGATGTGCGGGGTGTGGCCGCCACGCTGGCAGGCGCGGTCGAAGTAGTCGTTGAGCGCAGCGCGGTAGTCCGGGTGCACGCAGTTGTCGATGATCGCCCGGGCACGTTCGCGTGGCGCCAGGCCACGCAGGTCGGCCAGGCCTTGCTCGGTAACGAGGATGTCCACGTCGTGCTCGGTGTGGTCGACATGGCTGACCATCGGAACCACGCTGGAAATCGCACCGCCTTTGGCGATCGACTTGGTGACGAACACCGCCAGATGGGCATTGCGGGCGAAGTCGCCGGAGCCACCGATGCCGTTCATCATCTTGGTGCCGCAGACGTGGGTCGAGTTGACGTTGCCATAGATGTCGAACTCAAGCGCAGTGTTGATGCCGATGATCCCCAGGCGGCGCACCACTTCCGGGTGGTTGGAAATTTCCTGTGGACGCAATACCAGCTTGTCCTTGTAACGCTCCAGGTTGCCGAACACATCGGCATTGCGGCGCGTCGACAAGGTAATCGAGCTGCCTGAGGCGAAGCGCAGCTTGCCGGCGTCGATCAGGTCGAAGGTCGAGTCCTGCAGGACTTCGGAGTACATGGTCAGGTCTTCGAACGGCGACTCGATCAGGCCGCACATCACCGCGTTGGCAATGCTGCCGATGCCAGCCTGCAGTGGGCCGAGCTTGTTGGTCATGCGGCCTGCATCCACTTCGCGCTTGAAGAAGTCGATCAGGTGGTCGGCGATGGCCTGGGTCTCGTGATCCGGTGGCAGCACTGTAGATGGCGAGTCCGGCTGGTCGCTGATGACGATGCCGACGATCTTCGCCGGGTCGATCGGGATGGCGGTGCTGCCGATACGGTCATCCACCTTCACCAACGGAATCGGGGTGCGGGTCGGGCGGTAAGTGGGGATATAGATGTCGTGCAGGCCTTCGAGGTTGGGATTGTGCGACAGGTTGATCTCAACGATGACCTGCTTGGCGAAGATCGCGAAGCTGGCCGAGTTGCCCACCGAGGTGGTCGGCACGATGTGGCCTTGTTCGGTGATCGCCACCGCTTCGATGACTGCGATGTCCGGCAGTTTGAGCTGCTGGTTGCGCAGTTGCTCGACGGTTTCCGACAGGTGCTGGTCGATGAACATCACCTGACCGTCGTTGATGGCCTTGCGCAGGGTGCTGTCCACCTGGAATGGCATGCGGCGGGCCAGGACACCGGCCTCGGTAAGCTGCTTGTCCAGGTCGTTGCCCAGGCTGGCGCCGGTCATCAGGCTGATCTTCAGGGGCGATTGCCTGGCGCGTTCGGCCAGGGCATGAGGCACGGCCTTGGCTTCGCCGGCGCGGGTGAAACCGCTCATGCCGACGGTCATGCCGTCCTGGATCAGGCCAGCGGCATCAGCCGCACTCATTACCTTGCTGTGCAGGGAGGACAAGCGGATACGATCACGGTACATGGATTGTTATCTCGGGCTACTGAAGCTACTGCAGCGCAGTCTAGAGATTTCACCCGGTGGCGTCCCGCGACCATGGTCGTATGCGAAGGGCGGAAATAGAGCCGTTGATCTGGATCACATGAATGCGACAACCCCCGGGAAGGTTGTTCCAGGGGGTTGTTCAAGGTGGCTCCCACAGCTACGGCCAACGCAGGACAGGTGGGAGCCGGCTTGCCGGCGATGGGCTACAAACTGCCCCCCGAAAGCGGCGCGTTACTCCACCGCCTTGACCATGTCCTCGATCACCTTCTTGGCATCGCCGAACACCATCATGGTCTTGTCCAGGTAGAACAGTTCGTTGTCCAGGCCTGCATAGCCGCTGGCCATGGAGCGCTTGTTGACGATGATGGTCTTGGCCTTGAACGCCTCGAGGATCGGCATGCCGGCGATCGGCGACTTGGGGTCGTTCTTCGCGGCAGGGTTGACCACGTCGTTGGCGCCCAGCACCAGCACCACGTCAGCCTGGCCGAAGTCGGCGTTGATGTCTTCCATCTCGAACACCTGGTCGTATGGCACCTCGGCCTCGGCCAGCAGCACGTTCATGTGCCCCGGCATACGGCCCGCCACCGGGTGGATCGCGTACTTCACGTTCACCCCGTTGTGGGTCAGCTTCTCGGTCAGCTCCTTGAGCGCATGCTGGGCGCGAGCCACCGCAAGGCCGTAGCCGGGGACGATGATCACGCTGTCGGCGTTGCTCAGCAGGAAGGTAGCGTCGTCGGCCGAGCCGGACTTCACCGGGCGCTGTTCCTTGGAACCGGCAGATGCGCCCGCGTCTACATCGGCACCGAAGCCACCGAGGATGACGTTGAAGAACGAGCGGTTCATCGCCTTGCACATGATGTAGGAGAGGATCGCACCGCTGGAGCCTACCAGGGAGCCGGCGATGATCAGCATCGAGTTGTTCAGCGAGAAGCCGATACCGGCCGCGGCCCAGCCCGAGTAGCTATTGAGCATCGACACCACCACCGGCATGTCGGCGCCGCCGATCGGGATGATGATCAGCACGCCCATGATGAAGGCCAGGGCCAGCATCAGGGTGAAGGCGCTGTAATGGCCGGTGAAGGTGAACAGCAGGCCCAGGGCGATGGTGGTCAGGCCCAGGATCAGGTTCAGCTTGTGCTGGCCGGCGAACTGTACCGGTGCGCCCTGGAACAGGCGGAACTTGTACTTGCCCGACAGCTTGCCGAAGGCGATCACCGAGCCGGAGAAGGTGATGGCACCGATCGCCGCACCCAAGAACAGCTCCAGGCGGTTGCCGGTGGGGATCGGGTCGCTGATGCTGGCGACGATGCCCAGCGATTGCGGCTCGAGCACCGCGGCAATGGCAATGAACACCGCTGCCAGGCCGATCATGCTGTGCATGAAGGCGACCAGTTCAGGCATCTTGGTCATTTCCACGCGCTTGGCCATGATCGAGCCGGCGGTACCACCGATCAGCAGGCCGACGATCACGTAGCCGATGCCGGCGGTGGCCAGCTCGGCACCGAGCTTATAGATGAGGCCGACGGTGGTGAGGATCGCGATCCCCATGCCGATCATGCCGAACAGGTTACCCCGGCGCGACGTCGTCGGATGCGACAGGCCCTTGAGCGCCTGGATGAAGCAGACCGAGGCGACCAGGTAGAGAAGCGTTACCAGATTCATGCTCATGCTTACTTCTGCGCCTCGTTCTTGGTTTTCTTCTTGAACATTTCCAACATGCGGCGGGTGACCAGGAAGCCACCGAAGACATTGACCGCCGCCAGGGCCACGGCCAGGGTCCCCATCACCTTGCCGGCGGGGGTTACAGTCAGGGCGGCAGCCAGCATGGCGCCGACGATGACGATTGCGGAAATGGCGTTGGTGACGGCCATCAACGGCGTGTGCAGGGCTGGCGTGACGTTCCACACCACGTGGTAGCCCACATAGATGGCCAGCACGAAGATGATCAGGTTGTAGATGCCATGGGAAATCAGCATGTCTTCCATTGTCGTGCTCCTTAGCCGTTCTTGCGCACGACCTGGCCGTCGCGGCACATCAGGCACGCGGCGACGATGTCGTCTTCGAGGTTGATGACCAGCGCGCCGTCCTTGTCGAACAGCAGCTTCATGAAGTCCAGCAGGTTGCGTGCATACAGCGCCGAGGCGTCGGCAGCCACCTGGGCCGGCAGGTTGGTCGGGCCGACGATGGTCACGCCGTGCTCCATCACTACCTGGTCCGGTACGGTCAGCGGGCAGTTGCCACCTTGGGCGGCGGCCAGGTCGATGACCACTGCGCCGGGCTTCATCTGCGCAACGGTTTCCGCGCTGAGCAGCGTTGGCGCCTTGCGCCCCGGGATCAGTGCGGTGGTGATGACGATGTCGGACTGCTTGGCGCGCTCGTGGACCGCCTGGGCCTGGCGCTGCATCCAGCTGGCCGGCATGGGGCGGGCGTAACCGCCGACGCCTTCGGCGCACTCGCGTTCTTCATCGGTTTCGTAGGGCACGTCGATGAACTTGGCGCCGAGCGACTCGATCTGCTCCTTCACCGCTGGGCGTACGTCCGAGGCCTCGATCACCGCCCCCAGGCGCTTGGCCGTGGCGATGGCCTGCAGGCCGGCGACGCCAGCGCCGAGAATCAGCACGCGAGCGGCTTTCACGGTACCTGCGGCGGTCATCAGCATGGGCATGAAGCGCGGGTAATGATGGGCGGCCAGCAACACGGCCTTGTAACCGGCGATGTTGGCCTGGGACGACAGTACGTCCAGGCTCTGGGCCCGCGATGTACGCGGCGCGGCTTCGAGGGCGAAGGCGGTGATGCCGCGCTCGGCCATCTTGGCGATCAGTTCGCTGTTGAACGGGTTGAGCATGCCTACAAGCAGGCTGCCGCTGTTGATCTGGGCAAGCTCCTGGTCGTTGGGTGCGACTACCTTGAGCACCAACTGCGCGCCGAATGCATCGGCGGCGTTGCCCAGGGAGGCGCCAACGGCTTCATAGGCACTGTCCGGAATGCTGGCATTGAGCCCTGCCCCCCGTTGGACGGTGACCTGATGCCCCTGGCCAACCAGCTTCTTGATGGTTTCCGGGGTAGCGGCGACCCGCGTTTCGCCCGTCTGCGTCTCGAGAGGAACACCAATGTGCACGACTTTGTCTCCTGCGGTGACCTTTTGTCTTTGTTGAAACCAGCGCACTTCGGGTGGTGCATCTGGAGCGGCCGTTCAGCAACGAACCCGCCTGAATCCCGGGCGGGCCGAGCATTTTGCAGACGAACCGAAGGGGCTTCAACCGGTTCTGGAGCGATACGAAGCCAAAACTACAAGTCACCCTGTGACCGTATGTCGCAACGATTCGAAAGCAGCCCGTCAAATGCGGGCGATCCAGAGATTACGGCAAAATTTGCAATTTTTTGTAGGCGTTGCGCGGATACGTTCGTGGATGTCGCAAATAAGCCCTGAAAGCCGCGTGGTTGGGAGGCTTGAGTGCATTTTTCGGATAAGCAGGAACAGTTTGTTTATTGGCGACAATTCCTTATATCTGTAGGTGTTTAAAATAATTGACTACAGGGTCAGGAATTGAGGTCATCCCGGTGGGTCGCGGTATAGCGTTCGGCCTGTTCCACCAGCCAGTCGCGGAAAGCCCGAAGCGAGGCGGACTCTACCTTGCGCTCAGGAATCATCAGGTAGTAGGCCTTGGCGCTGGTCAGGGCGTGGCGGTTGGCGATGACCAGCCTGCCCTCCTCCAATTCGCGCTGGATGAGAAACGGCGGAATCAGCGCAACGCCCATTTCATGCATAGCCGCCTGGGCCAGCATGGAGAATAGCTCATAGCGCGGGCCTGTCATGTCGCGCTCCACGGTCATGCCCAGGTTGCCGAACCATTGTCGCCAGGCATAGGGCCTGGTGGTTTGCTGCAGCAGCGGCAACTCGGCGATGCGCTGTGCCTCCAGGCTGGCCTGCCCATCCAGTAATGTCGGGTTGCATACGGGCACTGGGTTTTCTCCCATCAGCCGATGGGAGTGGGTGCCGGACCAGTCCGCGTCGCCGAAATAGATGGCGGCATCGAAGGTTGTATCGGCGAACAGGAATGGGCGTGTGCGGTTGGTGAGGTTCACCGTGACGTCCGGATGACGCTGCTGGAAGTCCTTAAGTCGTGGCAGCAGCCATTGGGTGCCGAACGTCGGCACCACGGCCAGTTCGATCACGTTGGCGCCCTGCTGGCGCATCACCGACAAGGTGTCGCGCTCCACCGCGTCCAGTTGCGCAGCCACCTGGCGGCTGTAGGAAAGCCCGGCCTCGGTCAGTTTCACCCCGCGGCGTGAGCGCCTGAACAGCTCGACATTGAGAAAGGCTTCAAGGCCGCCGATCTGCCGACAGACGGCCCCTTGCGTCAGGGCCAGTTCGTGGGCCGCCTTGGTGAAGCTCTCGTGGCGTGCGGCCGCTTCGAAGCAGACCAGAGCCGTGGTGCTGGGGATCTTGCGTCGCATGTACGTGAACCTCACTTCTAAGGCGTTGAATATAGGCTTTGTCACTATTTCGGAGTGACAAAATATCACTAAAGCGTGCGCAATCCTCGTTTGTCCCTGCGACCGATCAGGCCTAGGATCAAGGCACAAGAAATTTTCGTTCCCACATTTCGAGGAATTCGCTCATGGCCGGTAAAGCAAGCTTCAACTGGATCGACCCGCTACTGCTCGACCAGCAGCTCACTGAAGAAGAGCGCATGGTCCGTGACAGCGCCTATCAGTTCGCCCAGGACAAGCTGGCGCCCCGTGTACTGGAGGCCTTCCGCCACGAGCAAACCGACCCTGCGATCTTCCGCGAAATGGGCGAAGTCGGCCTGCTGGGCGCGACTATTCCGGCCGAGTACGGTGGCAGCGGCCTGAACTATGTGTGCTACGGCCTGATTGCCCGCGAGGTGGAGCGCATCGACTCCGGTTACCGCTCCATGATGAGCGTGCAGTCATCGTTGGTGATGGTGCCGATCAACGAATTCGGCAGCGAAGCACAGAAACAGAAATACCTGCCCAAGCTGGCCACCGGTGAATGGATCGGCTGCTTCGGCCTGACCGAACCCAACCATGGTTCCGACCCGGGCTCGATGATCACCCGGGCGCGCACGGTCGACGGCGGCTATCGCCTGACCGGCAGCAAGATGTGGATCACCAACAGCCCGATCGCCGATGTATTCGTGGTCTGGGCCAAGGACGATGCCGGCGATATCCGCGGCTTCATCCTCGAAAAAGGCTGGGAAGGCCTGAGCGCCCCAGCCATCCATGGCAAGGTTGGCCTGCGTGCGTCGATCACCGGTGAGATCGTCATGGACAACGTCTTCGTGCCACAAGAGAACATCTTCCCCGAGGTGCGTGGCCTCAAGGGCCCGTTCACCTGCCTGAACTCGGCTCGCTATGGCATCTCCTGGGGCGCGCTGGGTGCGGCCGAGGCCTGCTGGCATACCGCCCGCCAGTACACCCTGGACCGCAAGCAGTTCGGCCGCCCGTTGGCTGCCAACCAGCTGATCCAAAAGAAGCTGGCCGACATGCAGACCGAGATCACTCTGGCCCTGCAGGGCTGCCTGCGCCTGGGCCGGATGAAGGATGAAGGCACCGCGGCGGTGGAAATCACCTCGATCATGAAGCGCAATTCCTGCGGCAAGGCGCTGGATATCGCACGCATGGCTCGCGACATGCTCGGCGGCAATGGCATCTCCGACGAGTTCGGCGTGGCCCGTCACCTGGTCAACCTCGAGGTGGTCAATACCTACGAAGGCACCCATGACGTCCATGCGCTGATCCTGGGTCGCGCCCAGACCGGTATCCAGGCGTTCTATTGATCGGAGGAGTCCGCCATGGGCGCGCTATCACATTTGCGGGTGCTGGACCTTTCGCGCGTGCTGGCGGGGCCTTGGTCCGGCCAGATCCTCGCCGACCTCGGGGCCGACGTGATCAAGGTCGAGCGCCCTGGCACGGGTGACGACACCCGCTCCTGGGGGCCACCCTTCCTCAAGGATGCCCAGGGCGAGAACACCAGCGAGGCGGCTTATTATCTGTCCGCCAACCGTAACAAGCGTTCGGTGACCATCGACTTCACCCAGCCGGACGGCCAGCGCCTGGTGCGCGAGTTGGCGGCGAAGTCGGATATCGTCATCGAAAACTTCAAGGTGGGTGGTTTGGCCGCCTATGGGCTGGACTACGAGAGCCTGAAGGCGGTCAACCCCAAGCTCATCTATTGCTCTATCACCGGGTTCGGGCAGACCGGGCCTTATGCCAAGCGTGCGGGCTACGACTTCATGATCCAGGGGTTGGGCGGGCTCATGAGCCTGACCGGGCGACCTGAAGGCGAAGAAGGCGCTGGCCCTATAAAAGTTGGCGTTGCCCTGACCGATATTCTGACCGGGCTCTACTCGACAGTGGCGATCCTGGCTGCCCTCGCCTATCGCGACCAGACCGGCGTTGGCCAGCATGTCGATATGGCGCTGCTGGATGTGCAGGTGGCCTGTCTGGCCAACCAGGCGATGAACTACCTCACCACCGGCACGCCGCCTCGGCGCCTGGGCAATGCCCACCCGAACATCGTGCCTTACCAGGACTTCCCGACGGCGGATGGCAACTTCATCCTCACCGTGGGTAACGATGGGCAGTTCCGTAAGTTCGCCGAAGTGGCCGGGCAGCCGCAGTGGGCGGATGACCCGCGCTTTGCCACCAACAAACAGCGTGTTGCCAATCGTGCCGAATTGATTCCGCTGATTCGCCAGGCCACGGTGTTCAAGACCACGGCCCAGTGGGTCAGCGAGCTGGAAAAGGCCGGCGTGCCCTGTGGGCCTATCAACGACCTGGCGCAAATGTTCCAGGACCCGCAGGTGCTGGCCCGTGGCTTGGCGCTGAATATCGCGCACCCGCTGGCGGGAAGTGTGCCGCAGGTGGCGAGCCCGATTCGGTTGTCCGAAACCCCGGTGGAGTACCGCCAGGCGCCGCCTTTGCTGGGCGAGCATACCAATGCGGTACTGGAGCAGGTGTTGGGGATGAATGCCGAGGCGGTACAGCGCTTGCGAGGGGCTGGGGTGTTGTGAGTGGCTGGTAGCTATATAAGCAGCGGGGAGGCCGGCAGGCCTCCCCGCTTTGTTTTTCGGCAATATCGAAGTTTTTTGAAAATAACGGTTGACGTGCCGTTTCAGGGGCCTATAATGCGCCCCACTTCCAACGCAGTCGAAACGCAAAACTCCTTGGGATTCAATGAGTTGAACGCTTCAGGTAGTATCGGAAGGCTTCGGTCTCACAGATCGGCAGCGGTGAAAAAGGCAGTTGACAGCA